>CAJTSU010000012.1:0-25328 GCA_910579055.1 uncultured Mailhella sp.
AAATTTTTTGGAGGAAGTCTTGGCTGACCTGCCTGAATCCGCAGAATTTCATATTATTGTCGACAATCACGCTATTCATAAAAGACATGAGGCATGGCTCGAAAGCCATGCAAATGTATTCTTTCATTATACACCAACCTATGCGAGTTGGCTGAACATGGTTGAAATCTGGTTTGGAATACTGACCCGTCAATCGTTACGCGGAGCAAGTTTTTCCAGTACACAGGCTCTCAGTGAACATATCGCGGCTTTTGTTGAGGCATATAACCAAGATGCGCAGCCATTTGTCTGGAGAAAAAGAGAAGTCAAGGGATGCCAACTTAGAAATAATGCGCGAAACTTTTGCAATTAGACACTAGAGGAAAAAAGTCACCATCAGGATAAAGTTTTTGCTGATGTTCCCTGAAACCTTCTTCCCAAGAGCATACAGGCCCCTGCCCGCTGTTCATGAGATCAATAAATTGTATAGGGCTCATATTCAGCCGTCTGCGTATGACATCGGCGGGAATGTTTTCCCCATATTTCTTTTCAAGATCGTCATCAGGGTAGGCCGGGCTCCAGAGAATTTCGGGATGTTCAAATTCAAATAGTTCCACTGTATCAGTATTGAAACATACATCTTCAAGTATATATTCACCATACCCATAATCACCTTCATAATAAAATTTAAAATATGATCCTGTACAAAAATATATAATCTTACCATCGTCAGGACGAACCCTCTTCTCACAAATATGATAGAGAGGAAGTCTGAATTTTTCAACAATCGCATTTAGGCGATCATTCGTGACATTCCATTTTTTTACTATTTCTGTTGCCGATATCACGCGAAGCAACTGTGTCAAATCATCCATGAATTATCTCCCCTTCCATTTCCCTTATGAAGAGTCCCCGGCAGGGCGGCAAGGGTATCCGCCTCTTCGGCATGGTTCATGACGCCATGCCTAGCCGGGGAAATATGGATCCGCTTCTCTCTGTGCCTCACCTCATGGTGCGGCGCGTGTCTGTTTTATCCTGCCGGTCAAGCAGCAGGCTTGCCCACGCTTTGCCCTGGCAAAGTCTAGTGGGCCTATATCTGCCCCTTCACAACGGAACGCCCGCCGGATTCGCGCAAGCCGTCCAAAAAGTCCGCCCACTCGCACATCATGCGCCGACGCTCCGGCAAATACTCCGCAAAATTATACGACGCACGTACGCCATTTTCCTCACCGTGGGCAAGCTGACGTTCAATCCAGTCGCGGTTATAGCCCATCCCGTTCAATAGGGTTGAGGCCATGCCCCGGAAACCGTGCGTGGTCATCTCCTCCTGCGTAAAGCCCATCGCTCGCAACGCCACCAGCATAGATTCCAAAGCAATGGGCTTCGACTCCGTCCGTATCGAAGGAAAGAGATACCTGCCCCGCCCGGTGTAAAGATGAAGCTCATCCAAAATAGCCAAAGCCTGCGGAGCAAGAGGGACAATATGGGTCTGCCGCATCTTCATCTTGGCAGCCGGAATGCGCCACTCAGCCGCCCCAAAATCAAATTCGGCCCACTCGGCCCTTCGCAATTCGCCGGGCCGTACAAAGACAAGCGGGGCAAGACGCAGGGCACTTTTGACCGGCAGATATCCGCCGTAGGCGTCAATGGCCCGAAGCAATTACCCTATGCGCTTTTTATCCGTGATGGTTGCCATGTGCTGCACCGCCACCTTCGGTAACGCGCCGTGCAGCCCCTGCGTGATGTCATATTTGCAGCGGCCCGTTGCAATGCCGTAGCGGAGCAGTTGCCCGCACATCTGAATGAGACGATGGGCGCTTTCCACGGCCCCGCGTTCCTCCAACTGGCGAGCGGCCTTGAGAATATCGGCAGGCTCCACCTCAACAATTGGCTTGCTTCCAAAAACAGGAAATATCTGACGCTCAAACATGGAACGGACTTTCTTGCTGTACTTGGGGGAAAGCGTGTCAATGTGCTTATCCAGCCACTCCCGCCCCACAGCTTCAAAGGTATTTTCCGCCTTGCTCTGGATACTGGCCTTCACCGCTTGACGCTGAGCGCTTGGATCAATGCCGTTGGCCACCAGCTTCTTGGCTTCATCGCGCTTCCCCCGCGCCTCTTTCAAACCGACTTCGGGGTAAGTACCTAACGAGAGAAGTTTCTCCTTACCCTCAAAGCGGTATTTCAGCCGCCACCACTTACCCCCGGCAGGGGTAACAATGAGGAACAGCCCGCCAGCGTCATACAGTTTATAGGGCTTGACCTGGCTCTTGGCGTTGCGTATGGCGGTATCGGACAGAGGCATATCTGGCCCCTTTGGGGTAACTGGTTTTGGTCTGTGCGAGTTACCCCCAAAAGTTACCCCTCTTTTTTCCCGGATGTCAACGAACTTTGGCGAACGTAAAAGAACAGCCAAAACCGCTTAAACCAAAGTCCGCCAAAGACTTTCTGAACTCTGGCGGACTTCTGTGAACGTTAATTTGGTGGGCCCTGCAGGGGTCGAACCTGCGACCTGCCGGTTATGAGCCGGAGGCTCTACCAACTGAGCTAAGGGCCCGGGGATTACAGAACAGGCTATTTCCCTGTCTGAATGCCTAACGCGTTCTTATGCCCTGAAAATGTGCTTCTGGCAAGCATTTTATCGAGCCTTTCCGTATGCCCCTGCGGGCTACAGCCCGAACTGCGCGAGCAGGTCGTCAATGTCGCCCTGCTGACAGCCGTCCGTACTCGGCCCTTTGAGTTCCGAGCCCACCACTTTCTGCTTCAGATCCGCCACAGCGGCACGCGCCTGTTCTTCGATGCTGGCGATATCACGGCCCGGCTTTTCCTCATAGGCCTTCATCATCACGCCGGAGGCGAGATAAAGCTCCAGAACGGTAGATTCCAGCTGGTGCATGGCGGCCACCGCTTTCTTGATGCGCTGCCCGGTGAGATCCTGAAAGCTCATGGCCGTCATAAGCGTGGTCAGGCCGTCGCCCAGGCTCTTGTTGCTTTCCATGACGCGCAGCCATTCCGCGGGTGTTATTCTCCCCCGGTGCGCCTTTTCCAGCAGCATGGCATTTTCCTGCTGATGCTCCTGAAGCTGTTCCACCACTTCCATAATGGTGTTGGCTGCGTCTTCTGTCTGACGAAGCACGGCGGAAAGCTGCTCGGACGCATCTTTGAACAACTTGTCGGCCATAACCTTGTCCGAAATTACTGTCTCATCGCATCCGGCACTGCGGGCTTCGTTCATCTCTTTATAGATGCGGCGCAGGCCATCGCGCATATCCGTACTGATCTTGCGGTAGAACTCGCTTTCCAGCAGAGCTTGAGTCAGAGATTCAGTGAGCTGTTTTTCCAGAGCGGCGGCAAGCGCCTCACGTAAATTGCGGGTCAGATTCTCCGTAACGTCCCGCATGATGGAGCGGACGTCGGAATCAACGGCAGGCAACGGCATGGCATACTCCTTTTCAGGCTTCATTATCCACTTGCAGGGCCTGCACGGGGCAGACCCGAGTACACAGGGTACAAACGGTACAGCGCTCCTTGTCAAAGACGAGACGGCGCTGTTCGTCCATGCTCAGGGCAGAAGTAGGACAGATCGCGGTGCACATGCCGCACTCCACACATCCGCCTTCATCCCTGCGGATTCGCTGCGCCACAGGAGTAACCTCCACGCCCCGGCTCCGGAGGTAGTCCACGGCCTTGCGGCAGTTTTCCGGGCCGCCCAGAAGCTCCAGGATCAAAAACCCTTCCCGGCGCTCGGAAATCTGGGCGGTGGTAATGTTGAAATCCAGATCGAAAAGTCTGGTCAGGTTGCACACCACCGGCTCCGTGCTGATGCCTGATGGAAAGCGCAAATGAATATTGGTGCCCATGAAACACTCCACAACGTCCGAAACAGTTCTCCAGTGAAGTTACTCTCAATCGCGTCCGGAACAGATGGCTGTTCACGTTGCAAAACATAGCGTTGATTCTCGCATGCCGGCGTCCCTTTTCTGATCCTGAAAAAGGGAAGGTGCCGCCGCGGGAAGCGTTGAGCAAAATGCCTTACAGCTTCTTTTCCTTGATAATCTGCTCCGCGCGGCGGGCCTGGGGAGCCTTGGGATACTTCTTGATCAGCTGATTCAGGCGTTCTTTGGCGGCGGCTTTTTTGTCCAGATTCACAAAGCACATGCCCTGCTTGAAATAGGCGTCCGGAGCCTTGCTGCTGTTGGGAAACTCGGAAATGACCTTCTCATAGGCCAGAGCTGCCTCGGCGTACTTCTTGAGCTGGTAGCAGCTCTCACCCTGCCAGAACCATGCGTTGGCCACCAGATTGTGCTGGGGATAAACCGCGGAGAAATCCTTGAAGGCGTTCAGGGATTGCTCATACTTGCGCGCATTGAACGCGGCAAGACCGGAATCATACAGAGCCTGAGCGGTATTTGCGTTGCCTGGTTGAACAGAGGTGCTTTCCGCCGGAGTGGACGGCGTGGGGCTTACAACCTGCGTTTCACCGGCCACGACGCCGCCCGCAGCCGGGTCAACGGCCGCGCCGGGCTGAACCGGAGCCGTCTGCGCACCGCCCATATTCGCCACAGGCGCGGAGGGAGGAGCAGGCAAGTTCACGGGAGCGTCAAGCCGCAAATCCATAGCCAACTGACTTTCAATGAGGCGCAAAGCCTGCTCATGGCGCGTCAGCGTGACTGCCATATTCTGTGCGCCGCCCAAGGCTTGCAATGAATACAGCAAGGTGTCCATGTCGCCGCGCAGAGACGCGACTTCCTGCCGCAGAGCCTGCACCTGCGACCAGGTATCGGCCTGCGCGGGCTGTACGCCCGACAGTTGGGAATTAAGCTGGCGAATAGCCTGTTCATTGGCCTCCACCTGCTTCTGAAGGTTGCCGCCGTTCACCTGGGTGCAGCCGCCAAGAACCAAAGGCGCGATGCCGAAAAGCACCGCGAAATGTATAAGGGGATTGCGCATAACGCACCTCGCTCGCCCTGCCCGCCGCGCGCGGCGCAGAAGCGTCATTTCGCGCCGACGGCGGGCTTGCCGCGGCGCAGGCCGAACAAAAGATAGGCCAGACCACCGAGAACCGGCACAAACACCGCCCCCAGAGTCCACCAGTATTTTTCCCGTTCGCCGGGAAATTCGTGCCGCATGGCGTGCCGGATAGCCCACAGATTGGGCAGAATGGGCAATGCCAGCAGCGCCAACTGCCCGGCACTCAAATCAGCCGGAGTCATGCCTTGCCTCCTTTCGCCGCTCCGGGCTGCCTCCACATGTACAGAATGCACAGGGCGGCCCCGAAGCAGATGCCCATATCCGCCACATTGAAGGCGGGCCAGTGCCATCCGGCAATATGCAAATCCATGAAATCTATAACGGCCCGCAAGCGCACCCGGTCGATCAGGTTGCCCACGGCCCCGCCGAGAATAAGGCCGAAGCCGAGGAAAAGTGCTCTGCTGAACCGAGCGCTTCGGGTCATGTTAAGGATAAGCCCCGCCGCCACAAGCGTGGCGGCGAGGAAAAGCCAGAACTGCCAGTCCATATCCGGCCGGTTGAGAATGCCGAATGCCGCGCCCCGGTTGCGCACATGCACCAGGTCAAAAAAACCGGGAATGACCTCAATGCCGTGCTGGTAGGGAATCCAAGCGGCCACGGCCAGTTTGGTAAGCTGGTCGAGAACAGCGCAACCGATCGCTGCGCTGAACACGATACGATAGCGCCCGTCTCTTCCGGAGTGTGCCACGGCGGGGAGAGATGTTTCGCTGTGTTTCATCGGGGTTTCTTTCACCCTGCCCATGCTCAGGAACGGCCTTCAAGTTCGCGCATAACCCGTGTACAACGCGGGCAGAGCGTGGGATGAGCGGGATCCGTGCCGAGATCCTCGGAATAAATCCAGCAACGCTCGCACTTTGCCCCCCCGGCCCTGCGCACTTCTATGGCAAGCCCTTCCAGTTCTCCATACACGGCGTCCACCGGCGCCTTGGCAAGGGGTTGAATATCCAGGGCGGACACAATGCATACGGCACGCATGTCCGCGCCGCTGGAGGCCAGTGCCTTGCCAAGTTTCTCGTCTGCAAACAGATTAACATGGGTATCCAGTGAATGGCCAAGCGTACCCGCCTTGCGCAGAGGTTCAATGGCTTTGGTCACTTCGGCCCGCACGGCCATGACCTGCGCCCAGTCGGCGCGCTGCGCGTCGTTCAGGGCGTATGCCGCCGCGTCGCGCGCGGGCATGGCCAGCACCGTGGGCACGGGTGCTCCGTCCGCGCCCGCGGGTTTCAGCGCATCGGGCAGATAACGGTACGCCTCTTCCGCCGTAAAGCTGAGTACAGGTGCCATGTCCCGCAGCAAAAGCAGCAGAATTTCATACAGCGCCGTCTGGGCGGAACGCCGCTCCCGGCTGTCCGGCAGCGAGGAATAAAGACGATCCTTGAGTACATCAAGATAGAAAGAGGAAAGATCCGTAGCGCACAGGCCGTGCAGGGTATGGAAAACCTTGTGGAATTCGTAGTTCAGGTACGCTTCCTCCACTCTGGCATGGGCGCTCAGAGCCAGGTCCATGGCATACCGATCCAGCGGAAGCATGTCGGAGGGTTTCACGAGCAGAGCCGGCGTCAGATCGGAAATATTGCCGAGCAGATAACGGCTGGTGTTGCGGATACGGCGATAGGCATCCACCAGACGGCTCATGATTTCTTCGGAATAGCGGATGTCTTCCCGGTAATCCACCGAAGAAACCCACAGGCGCAGCAGCTCCGCGCCGTATTTGTCGATCACTTCCTGCGGGGCCACCACATTGCCGAGCGACTTGGACTGCTTGCGGCCCTCTCCGTCCACCACATAGCCGTGGGTGAGAACAGTCCTGTACGGGGCCTGACCGCGCGTGCCCTCGCCCACCAGCAGCGAACTGTGGAACCAGCCGCGATGCTGATCCGAGCCTTCCAGATACAAATCCGCCGGGAACGCCCCTTCGGGACGCTGAAGCATGACGGCGGCAAAGCTGGTGCCGGAGTCGAACCAGACATCCAGAATATCGCTTTCCTTTTTCCAGTGCCGTCCCCCGCAGTGCGGGCATATGAGATCCGCCGGAGCAATATCGGCCACATCGGTTTCATACCAATAGTCGCAGCCGGTGGGATGCTGAGCGAACCGGGCCGCGATCTCACGCATCCAGGCGGGGTCGTTCCAGGCCTCGCCGCAATCCTCACAGATCAGCGCCAGAATCGGCACTCCCCACAGGCGCTGGCGCGAGATGCACCAGTCCGGGCGGGATTCAATCATATTATAAATGCGTTCCTCACCCCAGGCGGGCACCCACTTCACGTCGTTACGGATGGCGGAAAGCGCACGCTTGCGCAGATCGTCGGCATCCATGCTGATAAACCACTGCGTCGTGGCCCGGAAAATCACCGGGCTTTTGCAGCGCCAGCAATGCGGATAAGAGTGGGAGATCTTGCGCTCGGCCAGCAGATTGCCGGCTTCCTTCAGTTTTTCAATCACTGCCGGATTGGCTTCAAACACATTGAGCCCGGCAAAATATTGCACGGCAGGGAGAAAACGCCCTTCGTCGTCCAGAGGAGAATAGGCCTCCAGGCCGTATTTCAAGCCAACTTCATAGTCTTCGCGGCCATGTCCCGGCGCGGTGTGTACACAACCCGTGCCGGCTTCCAGTGTGACATGATCGCCAAGAATGACGAGAGAGGAACGATCATAGAAAGGATGGCGCGCTTCAAGACGCTCCAGAGCCGCGCCCGCGCACTCGCCTACAACCGTGTACCCGCTCCAGCCGAACGTTGCGGCGCACTGTTCCAGAAGGTCGCGAGCCAGAACATACTGCTTGCCGCCCTGCTCCACCAGCGCATAGACAAATTCGGGGTGCACGGCCACGGCCAGGTTGTCCGGCAGAGTCCAGGGCGTGGTGGTCCAGATCACAATGCAGGCACGCGAAGGCTCCGCCGCGGCAAAGGCCTTCTTCAATCCTTCGTCCGGCAGAGGGAAGCGGACAAACACGGAAGGAGAGGTATGATCGGCGTATTCCACCTCGGCTTCGGCCAGAGCCGTCTTGCAGTGGCAGCACCAATAAATGGGCTTCTTACTGCGCACGACCTCGCCCTTCTCCACAAAGGTGGCCAGTTCAGCAGCGGTGACTGCCTCATAGGAAGGCTTCATGGACATATAGGGATCGGCCCAATTGCCCAGAACGCCCAAGCGCTTGAATTCCTTGCGCTGGATGTCGAGAAATTTCTCCGCATACTGGCGGCAGCGTTTGCGGATCACGTGAGCGGGCAGATCCTTTTTCTTGTCGCCCAGTTCCACTTCCACATTATGTTCGATGGGCAGGCCGTGACAGTCCCAACCGGGCACATAAGGCGTGATCCAGCCCAGCAGATTGCGCGACTTCACCACAATATCCTTGAGGATCTTGTTCAGTGCCGTGCCCAGATGAATATGGCCGTTGGCATAAGGCGGGCCGTCATGCAGCACATAACGCCCCTTTGCGCCCGAAGCTTCCTGCATGAGGCGGTAAACGTCCGCCTCTTCCCAGAACTTCAGCGTTTCCGGTTCTTTCTGCACCAGGTTCGCTTTCATCGGGAACTTGGTATCAGGCAGATTGAGGGTTGATTTATATTCAGCCATGGGAACATCCTCCGGGCATGAAATATCGGAGCTGACGGACTGTTCCGCTCTCGCGGAAAAGTCGCGCGGCGGTCGCCGTCTCCATCGAACTGGTTACTTTGTGGCATGAACAGGGCTTATGTCAAGATTGACGCGCCATGTAAAAATATATTCCGCCGCCCGAACACGGAAAAGAGCCGCCGGGGAGAGACGGCGGCTCCGGAATGTGAAGCTGCGGGAATTTCAGCGCAACTTCACAGCAATGGAGAAAAAAGCATTCACTGTGCAGGGTGTCCTGCTCCGATCAGAATTTCGGCCTGCTTTCCAGCAGCGGACGGAAATCGGGGCAGCCAGGGTTCAAACGGCCCTTCGGGGACATGTCTCTGCCCTTGAAGCCGGGAAAGTCCTTTGCGTAACGGTATGCCCGGTGTACCCATATACTGTTGGTATCATCCTCAACAAAACAGATCGGCCCCTTTGCGCTGACAGGATTGACAAAATCCCACACCACCTCCTTTTCCGGCGTCACTTCAAACAAATGGCCGTGGAGAGTGGAGCAGACAAGATAATTTCCGTTGGCGAGCTTCTGGGCACTGCCCTGAAACGGCGTATAAAAGCTGTTCGGTGTGCGAGTTTGCCGGGTATGGAACTGCCATACAACCGTGTTGGTGTTGGGATCAATTTCCACAACTCGCGAACGCGCGCCCTGCGGCCTGAAACTGCCGTTGTCGAAAACCGAGATCTTGCCGTTGGGCAGGAAGGAAGGATTGTGCTGGCCGAACAGTATCTGATCGCCGTCATCACCGCGCCCGCCGGGAGCGCGGCCCTGTCCGTACGCGGCGGGATTGCCGAAGCGCCAGGTCATTTTTCCCGTTTTCTTGTCGATAAGGTAGATTTCGCTGAACTTGTTCGAGCTGAGAAGAATCTGATCCGTCTCGGGATTGTACTCCAGCGCGTTAAAATGCGTCCAGTCGGGCCCCGCGCCATACGGGCCTTCCACATGGTACGGCGCAAGATAATTGATATCCCACTGATCCGGCCCCGTGCCGACATGATCCCACACATGCCACTCCCACACAATCTTGCCGGAAGGATCAAATTCCAATATGGCATCGGGCCAGAAGCCTTCCACTGGCTTTTCAACAGGCCAGTTCGGATCGTTGATGCTCATTTTTCCCAGTGTTTCAGGTTTGCGCCCCTTGGCGACGGCTTCCTCCCTGGTCTTGTATTCCCAGGCGATCAGCATGGTATTGCCGTTGGGCAGGCGTTGCATGCCGTGATGAAACACGCCCTTTTTGCTGTTGACCTTCAGCTCCCACACCTTGTTGCCTTCCCAGTCGAATTCTTCCAGCAGTCCGGCAAATCCCCCGAAGGGAACGGCGATTTCCTCGCGGGGAAGCGTGGAGCCGCGCAGCAAATGCCCATTGGGCAGCATGATCGCGCTGGATCCGTTACGATATCCGCTTTCCCACACATTAATAATATTGGCGTCGTTATCTATGAGGAAGGTCTTGGTACTGCCGAGCGGAGCCAGTACCGTGTACCCGTCGAAGGACTTTTCCTCCGTATGCTTGAGCAGCCCCGTGGGGCCGCGCCACGCTTCATAGGCATGCGCGGAAACGGGCAGAGCCAGTGCCGCAAGCAGCAGGAGAGCAGTTCTCCATTTCAGCATGACATTCTCCTTTTTTTCAATGAATGTGCGCCGGACACGCACTCAATACGTGGGCATGGAAACGTAGGCGTCCGCCTCATACACCAGATCGCCGTCCTTCTCCTCCAGCATGAGAATATCCAGCAGCGCGGGGTTCAAATCCGGCACGCGCAGCAGCTCCTTTTCCGTGCGGAACGGGCCGTTCTCCCCACGGTATTTCACAATCCGTTCGGCCAGCTCCCGCGAGATTATCCCGTCTTCAATCTCCATCAGTTCCCTTACCCCCGCCTTGTTCATGCTCACCTCGTCCGTACCGGCCAGACAGGGGCCGGCAAGGATCGACAGCAGCGCCGGCACGGGCAACAGATATTTCCGCATGATGGAACCTCCTCAGTTTTTCCCTCCTCAAGCAACAACCGTGCCGGGATATATTCTTTTCATGATTACAGAAAGTTATGACCAACAGTATTCGGCTTGTCAGCGCTCTTTCCTCAAAACGGCCTGTCCGCGGCTTTCATCTGTGAGGCAGGCTTCACACGTTGCGGGCTCTGCTGTAAGGCCGGCTTCACATCTTGACAGGGCGCGCTTCGCGTACAACATCATTCTCATATCCAGCCTGTTTCCCGGGGGCACGCCATGACGCCTCATATGATGTTTCGTCTTCCCTTTCTCGGGTTTCTTCTCTGCATTCTGATCCTGTCTTTCCGTCTTCCGGCGCGGGCGGAAGACTCCGCCCTGCGCGTCGGGGTCATGCGGGCGCGCCCGCCGCTGGCCTTCCGCTATCCGGACGAGCCGCAGGAGCGTTTAAGCGGACTGGCCGTTGATCTTGCCGAAATGCTGAATCGGGCCATGAACAGAGGCAGCGTCTTTACGGAAGGCAGCCGCGATGAACTGCTGAGTCTGCTGGAGAAAGGAGAGCTCGACTATATCTGCGGGCTGACTCAGCCTCTCGTGCCCGATGGCGCGCGGGTTCAGACTCTGACCACCAGCTTCGCCACCAACCGAAGAATTCTTGTGGGAAATTCCGATACATACATCAATTCAGAGCAGGACTATAAGGGCCGCACCATCGCCCTGCTGGACGATTCGGAAAAGTATCAGCCCGTTGCGGAGTCCTATGGCGCGAAAACCATCAAGGTGTATTCCTATCAGGAAGGCTTCACCCTGCTTACCTCGGGCAAGGCCGACGCCTTTGTCGTTCCCTCCGGGGAAATAGCTTCCTATCTGGTCATGATGGAGCAGGTTCCCGGCATCCGGCTCATGGGCATGTCGCTTGAACGCTATCCGACGCTGATCGTCCTTGCCCCGGAGCAAAACGAACTCAAAACACGGCTCTCCGGCGAACTCGTGCGGCTGGAGGAAGCGGGCGAGCTGGAGCGACTGCGCGAAAAATGGTTCGGGCGGCCGCTGATCCATCGGCCCGGCCTGTGGGATGAATATCGAAACGCCCTGCTCACCGGCCTTGGCGGGCTGCTTCTGCTGCTGTTTTCAGGGCTGGCATGGACTATTCTTCTGCGCCGACGCATCCGCGCGGTCACGCGTTCCCTCTCCCGCTCCGAACGGCGCTTTCAAGCCCTGCTGGAGGCTTCGCCCGATGCCATCCTGAGCGTGGATGCCGGAGGAACACTGCGTTTCGCCAACCGCAGCGCGGCGGAACATCTTCTGGAATGTGCAGGCCGCCCTCTTCCCGCACTGGAATGCGGAGGTGACAGTCTGCGCGAACTGCTTCACGACGCGCGGCAAAAGGGATGCACCAGAGCGACCTTTTCCCCCAGCGATGACAAGACATTTGAAGTCATCGCCTTTTCCGCTCCAGACGGGAACAGTGACGAACTTCTTTCCTGCTGCATCGCCCGAGATGTCACAGAACGCAGACTCATGGAGCAGGAGCTGATTCAGGCCGAACGGTTGGCCGTTATCGGAAAGCTGGCGGCCGGCGTGGCACACGAGATCAACAACCCTCTCGGCATCGTGCGCACCAATGCGGACATTATACGAAAACTGAGCAGCGACTCCGCCGTTCTTGAACGGCTGGATGTGCTGCGGCGCAATGTGGACAGGGCCGCGGACATTACCGGAAAGCTCCTGCGCCTGGCGGTTCCGCGGGAAATGGAGACGCGTCCGCTGGATCTGGCGGAACTGGCCCGGGAAAGCCTGAACTTTCTCCAGCCGCGCCTGAAGAATGTGGAACTGGATACAGCGGGCCTTGCGCACCCTCTGCCGATTCTCGGCGACAAATCCCAGCTGGAGCAAATCATCATCAACCTGCTGCTCAACGGGCTGGAAAGCATGAAATTCAGGGGCAGGCTGAGTCTTGAGGGGATGCCGGACACCGATGCGGAAGGACACCCCACGGCCGTCCTGCGCGTGCGTGACAGCGGGCCGGGCATTGCTCCCGAGGCCCGAGAGCAAATCTTTGACCTGTTCTATACCACGCGCAGCAGCGAAGGTTTCGGCATAGGCCTGTTTGTTTCCCGCCGCATTGCCGAACGGCATGGGGGCACTCTCCGGGCCGAATCCCACACGGAAGGCGGCGCTGTCATGGTTCTTGCCCTGCCCGCCGCTCCGGCTCCAGAAGAGGCAGACCGCTCACGTCTTCCCGCGCGAAAAGGCGATGAACTCCAGGGGACAGACGCAGAACCCGCCACGTCGCTCAGTTAACGGGAAAAATACATACGACTGCGGGTGGTTCCGCTCCACAAGACCACGGGAAAACGCGTTACCCTGCGTTTCCTATAATCCATAGTCTTCCAGCTTGTCATACAGCGTGCGGCGGGATACCCCAAGCAGGGCCGCGGCTCTTGTCCTGTTGCCTCCCGCCAGAGCCAGCGCCCGGGCGACGGCTTCCCTTTCCGCCTGCTGCACAGCCTGCTGCAACGACAACTCCTCCATTTGTTCCGTCTCTTCCGCGTCGTCCTTCAACCCCAGCACGCCCGGTGTCACGCTTTCGCCGTCGGCCAGCAGCACGGCGCGCTCCATGACGTTCTCCAGTTCCCGGATATTTCCCTTCCATGGCTGCGCCTGGAGGCTTTGCAGCGCCGCCGGGCTGATGCGCGCAACCTGTCTGCCATAGCGCTGGTTGTATTTGCGCACGAAATGCCCCGCGAAGCCCGCGATATCCTCGCGTCTTTCACGCAGGGCAGGCAGACGCAGACGGATGACGGCCAGGCGGTAATACAGATCCTCGCGGAAGCTCCCCTCCTTTATCGCGGCGGGAAGATCGCGATGCGTGGCGGAGATGAAGCGCACATTCACGGGCACCACGGCATTGCCTCCCACCGGCCGTATTTCATGCTCCTGCAATACACGCAGCAGCTTGACCTGCATGACAGAAGAAAGCTCTCCGATTTCATCGAGAAAGACAGTGCCTCCCTCCGCCTCCTGAAACAGGCCCCTCCGCGCGTTCAGCGCCCCGGTAAAGGCTCCGCGGACATGCCCGAACAGTTCACTTTCCAGCAGGCCTTCCGGCATGGCTCCGCAGTCAATGGTCAGAAACGGCCCCTCGCGCCGGGCGCTGAGCTTGTGAATATATTTAGCCAGCAGGGATTTGCCCGTGCCTGTCTCGCCCTGAATCAGAATGGACGCGGTAGATTCCGCAATCCTGTCGACAGTGGAGAGGATGCTTTCCATGGCTCGCCCGGTGCCCAGCATCATCTCCGGTTCCACACGCCGCGCGCCTTCCTCCGCCAGCATGCGATGGAGCCGCCCGTACTCGACCGCCTGTCTGGCCAAAGCTTCCAGCTCGTCGGCGTCAAAAGGCTTGGTGATATAGTTGAACGCCCCGAAGCGCATGGCTTCCACCGCACTGGGGATGGAGCCAACGCCGGTCATGATGATGAAGGGGGTACGATTATCCGCCGCCCGCAATGCTTTCAGCATATCCATGCCGGACATGCCCGGCATGGCAAGATCACAGAGCACGAGCGCAAAATTCCGGGCCGAGGCGAAGCGCAGTCCCTCTCTGGCGGAAGAAGCCATGGCGACGTTCCAGCCTTTCATTTCAAACAGCACGCGCAGCGTGTCCAGCCACTCGGCCTCGTCATCGACAACGAGAATGTCCGTTCGCATATCTTCCCCGGCAATTTGAAAAGGCTCTGGTCATAGAACCGTGTTGGTAGCGTTGCGAGAGGCGTGTATTCTTATCACGGCACGGGCGCATTACTGAAGCCCCCCTTGCCGGCGTTTCCGCCGTCAAGGGGGGCTTCGTATCTCTTCACACAAGCTTATTCAGCTTCGAGCTCCACCAGTACTGGGCGCTCTTCCAGCTCCTCAAGGAACTTGTCGGGGCGCTCTTTCTGCTCGGGCACGTCGATATCCTGGTTGACGTATTCCCGGTAGCCCGTTCCGGCGGGAATCAGACGGCCGACAATGACGTTCTCCTTCAGGCCGCGCAGGTAGTCCTGCTTGCCTTTCAGGGAGGCTTCGGTCAACACCTTGGTGGTTTCCTGGAAGGATGCCGCCGCTACCCACGAGAGCGAGCTCAGGGAGGCCTGCGTAATACCCAGCACCAGAGGTTCGGCCACGGCGGGCTGGAGCCCCTGGCTGATGGCCTTCTGGTTTTCTTCCTTGAATTCCACTTTGTCCACCTGTTCGCCCACAAGGAAGGTCGTTCCGCCCGGCTCAAGGACAGAAACCTTCTTCAGCATCTGGCGCACAATGACTTCAATATGCTTGTCGTCAATGGCCACCCCCTGGAAGCGGTACACGTCCTGAATTCCGTCCACAAGGTAACGGGCCAGGAATTTTTCGCCCCGCGTACGCAGGATGTCGTGCAATTCGGGGTTGCCTTCGGTGAGCAGATCTCCGGCCTCCACATAATCGCCGTCAGAAACGATGATGTGCTTGCCCTTGGGCACCAGGTATTCTGCCGCGTCGCCGGTTTCCGGCTGCACGATGAGCTTGCGCTTGCCTTTGGACTCCCCGGCGTATTCGACCACACCGGAGATTTCGGACACCACGGCCATATCCTTGGGCTTACGCACTTCAAAAAGCTCGGTAACGCGCGGAAGACCACCCACGATGTCCTTGGTCTTGGCGGTTTCACGCAGTTTTCTGGCGATGACGTCGCCGGCCATAACCCGCGCTTCGTCCTTCACCATGATAATGGCGCCTACCGGCATGGCGTAGGTGGCGGGAACTTCCACGCCCTGCGCGCTCATGCGGGTTTTGGGGTTGCCCTCTTCGTCGTACACGGTAATCGAGGGGCGGAAGTTCGTGGTACGGTATTCCATGATGGTGCGGGTGGACTGGCCGGTGGCCTCGTCCATCTTTTCCTGCACGGTCTTGCCGTCCACGATGTCCGTAAACTTGATGATGCCGTCCACTTCGGAGATGAAGGGTTCGTTGAAGGGGTCCCAGTCCGCAAGGATCTTGCCCTTCTGCACTTCCTGGCCGTCGTCCACGTAGAGGCGCACGCCGTTGGGCAGGACATACTTTTCACGCTCGCGGCCCTGATCGTCCACAATGACAATCTGGCCGCTCTTGCCGAGCACCATGTACACGCCGTCACGGTTTTTCACGTATTTGACGTGGTTCCAGTGCACGGTGCCTGCGTTCTGCGCTTCGAAGTTGGACTTTGCCACCTGACGGGACGCCGTACCGCCAATGTGGAAAGTACGCATGGTCAACTGCGTGCCCGGTTCACCGATGGACTGGGCGGCAATGGTGCCTACGGTTTCACCCACGTTCACCAGATGTCCGCGTGCAAGGTCGCGGCCGTAGCACTTTGCGCACACGCCGCGTTCGGCCTGGCAGGTCAGTGCGGAACGAATGGTCACGGAGCTCACGCCCGCCTCCTCGATCTGTCTTGCGATTTCCTCGTCCACGACGGTATTTTCGGGGAAGAGAACCTTCAAAGGATCGGCGGGGTCAGTCACTTCATGCAACAGGGTACGGCCCACAATACGCTCGCGCAGGGGCAGCTTGACCTCATTGCCTTCCATGAACGCGCTCATCTCGATGCCGTCGGCTGTCTGGCAATCGTCCATGGACACAATCACGTCCTGCACCACGTCCACCAGACGGCGGGTGAGATAACCGGAGTTTGCCGTCTTCAGGGCGGTGTCAGCCAGACCTTTACGCGCGCCGTGCGTTGAGGTGAAGTACTGGAGCACGGTCAGGCCTTCACGGAAGCTCGCGGTGATCGGGGTTTCAATGATGCCGCCGGAAGGTTTGGCCATCAGGCCGCGCATGCCGGCCAGCTGGCGCATCTGATCCTGGTTGCCTCGAGCGCCGGAGTTCGACATCATATAAATGGGGTTGAAGCTCACGTCATCGGCGCTGCGGCCTGTCGCGGGATCAACGACATGATCCACCGAAATCTCCTTGGTCATTTCTCTGGAGACTTCATTGGTGGCGTTGGTCCACACGTCAACAACCTTGTTGTATTTTTCCGTACGGGTAATGATACCGTCACGGTACTGGCGTTCGATATCGTCCACTTCAGCCTGAGAACGGTCGATGATGGACTTTTTCCTGGAAGGAATGGTCATGTCCTTCACGCCGATGGTCACGCCCGCGCGGGTGGCGAACTCGTACCCGATGTCCTTGATCTTGTCGCAGAGCAGAACGGTGGCCTTGATGCCCGATCCGTTATAGGCGTAGCTCACCAGCCTGCCGATATTCTTCTTGGTGAAGATCACGTTCACCTGGGAGAACGGCAGTGCGGGTTCCGTTCTGCCCGGACGCACGCAGGTGAGTTCCTTGGGCAGGCGTTCCCATACCAGAATACGGCCCGTGGTGGTGTCCACAAGCCGGCCGTCTTCCATGCGCACCCGGATTTTGGCGTGCAGATCCACGCGGCCCGCGTCATAGGCCGCTTCCACTTCCCACGGGGCGCAGAAGGTCATGCCTTCGCCCTTCTGGAAGGAGCGGTCCACGGTCATATAATACAGGCCGAGCACGATATCCTGCGAGGGGATAATCACCGGGCTGCCGTTGGCGGGCGAAAGAATGTTGTTGGTGCTCATCATGAGCACGCGGCATTCAATCTGCGCTTCCACAGAGAGCGGAATATGCACGGCCATCTGGTCGCCGTCGAAGTCCGCGTTGTACGCTGTACACACCAGAGGATGCAGGCGGATAGCCTTGCCTTCCACCAGCAGCGGTTCAAAGGCCTGAATGCCCAGACGATGCAGCGTGGGAGCGCGGTTGAGCAGAATGGGATATTCCCGCACCACTTCAGACAGGATATCCCACACCACCAGCTCTTCGCGTTCCACCATCTTTTTCGCGCTCTTGATGGTGGAGGCGTAGCCCCGCTTCTCAAGTTCGGAATAGATGAAGGGCTTGAACAGCTCCAGGGCCATCTTCTTGGGCAGACCGCACTGGTGCAGCTTGAGGTTCGGGCCGACCACGATGACCGAACGGCCGGAGTAGTCGACGCGCTTGCCCAACAGGTTCTGGCGGAAGCGGCCCTGCTTGCCCTTGATCATGTCGGAAAGCGACTTGAGCGGGCGGCCGTTGGTGCCCGTGATCGCCCGGCCGCGGCGGCCGTTGTCGAACAGGGCGTCCACTGCTTCCTGCAACATGCGCTTTTCATTACGGATGATGATGTCCGGCGCACCCAGTTCTTTCAGACGCTTCAGGCGATTGTTGCGGTTGATCACGCGGCGGTACAGGTCATTGAGGTCGGAGGTCGCGAAGCGGCCGCCGTCCAGCGGAACCAGAGGGCGCAGATCGGGCGGAATTACCGGAATGACTTCCATGATCATCCATTCCGGCTTGTTGTTCGATTCCAGAAAGGCTTCCACAATCTTGAGGCGCTTGGTGAGCTTCTTCTTCTTGGTCTGGCTTTTGGTGGTCTGCGATTCTTCACGCAGTTCCACGCGCAGTTTTTCCAGATCCAGCTCTTCCAGCAGACCGCGCACAGCCTCCGCGCCCATGCCCACTTTCAGGCCCTCGTCATTATAACGATCCATGGCCTGGAGGTACTGATCCTCCGAAATCACCTGCATGCGGGTGAAATTGGTCTGGCCCGGATCGAGCACGACATAGGAGTCGAAATAGAGCACCTTTTCCAGCTCGGCCATGGTCATGTCCAGCAGGGTGCCGATCTTGGAAGGCAGGGTCTTCAGAAACCAGATATGCGCGACAGGCGCGGCCAGCTCAATATGGCCCATGCGCTCGCGGCGCACCTTGGAGGCAATGACTTCCACGCCGCACTTTTCGCACACGATGCCGCGGTGCTTCATGCGCTTGTACTTGCCGCAGTTGCACTCGTAGTCTTTCACCGGGCCGAATATCTTGGCGCAGAACAGGCCGTCGCGTTCCGGCTTGAAGGTGCGGTAATTGATGGTCTCCGGCTTTTTCACTTCACCGTAAGACCATTCGCGGATGTTCTCCGGCGAGGCAATGGTGATCTGAATAGCCTTCAAATTCCGGATATTCGTCACACTTCCCGTTGCCGCAGTATTCCGCACGGTAAACAGATCGTCCAAACTCATTCAGGTACTCTCCCTTTACAAAGGGTTAGTCATTTTTCTCGATGCGAGGGTTGCATCCCCCGCGCCCCCGGCAAGGGCATCATGTCCCTGCCCCCCGTCCGGCCGCGCCGTTTCGCGCTGCCGGGCCTCATTGTACTGCGCCCGTTCACGCATGACGCAAAGGACGTGAACCGATGACGGGGCGTGTGGTGGGGGGAATTCCCCCCACCTACTTACTCTTCGCTTCCAACCGAGTCTTCGAGGAAGGGACGCTGCCTGGGACGCTTCTTTCCTTCTTCCTGGACCAGATTGACGTTGAGGCCAAGGGACATAAGTTCCTTGACGAGCACGTTGAACGACTCGGGCAGGCCGGCTTCGAGGAAGTTGTCGCCCTTGACGATCTTTTCATACATTTTCACGCGGCCCTGCACGTCGTCAGATTTGACGGTGAGGAATTCCTGCAACAGATAGGAAGCGCCGTAGGCTTCAAGCGCCCACACTTCCATTTCACCGAGGCGCTGGCCGCCAAACTGGGCCTTGCCGCCAAGCGGCTGCTGCGTCACCAGCGAATAGGGGCCGGTGGAACGCGCGTGGATCTTTTCATCAACAAGGTGATGCAGCTTGAGGTAATACATCACGCCCGTGGTCACGCGGTTGGCAAAAGGTTCACCGGTACGGCCGTCATAGAGCACAGTCTTGCCGTCATTGGGCAGGCCCGCCCGCTCCAGCCAGGACCAGATTTCGCTTTCATCCGCGCCGTCGAACACCGGAGTCTTGGTGACGATGCCCTTGTTCAGCTTGCTGACGGCCTTGCGGAAGGTTTCGTCATCCATGCTGTCCACAAGATCATCAATAGTCGGTCCGTCGGTGGGACGCCGGGAGGAGAAGATATCCTTCACTTCCCTGCGCACCATGTCGAGAGCGGCTCCGCTGTCCACCATTGCGGCGAGCTGGCGGCCAAGTTCTTTGGCGGCCCAGCCCAGGTGGGTTTCCATGATCTGCCCGATATTCATACGGGAAGGCACGCCCAGGGGGTTGAGCACGATGTCCACGGGGCGGCCGTCGGCAAAGAAGGGCATGTCTTCTTCCGGCAGAATGCAGGAGACAACGCCCTTGTTCCCGTGGCGGCCCGCCATCTTGTCGCCTACCGAGAGCTTGCGCTTGATGGCGATATACACCTTGACCATCTTGATCACGCCGGGAGGCAGGTCGTCTCCTTCCGTGGCCTTTTCACGCTTGGCGTCATAAAGAGCCTTGATCAGCTCGAGCTGGTGGTCATAGGCCTCCAGCATGGCGGCCACTTCCTCATTGACGTCTTTGCTCTTGAACAGGTTGGCGAACTTCTTGACCGGCAGTTCGAGCATGATGTCCCAGGTCATGGGCGCGCCTGCCTCAAGCAGCACTTCGCCCTTCTTCCTGCCCGGAAGCGAAGCAGAAACCTGCTTTCCTTCCACAACCGGACGCAGACGCTCGCGCGTACGGTCGCTCAGGGCACGGACATGATCGGCTTCCTTGCGCTCGATCTTCGCCAGTTCATATTCTTCGATCAGGCGTGTGCGCTCGTCCTTCTCGCCGGAGCGGCGGTTGAACAGCTTCACGTCGATGACCGTGCCTTCCACTCCGGGCGGAACCTTGAGGGAGGTATTTTTAACATCGCGCGCCTTGTCGCCGAAAATGGCGCGCAGCAGCTTCTCTTCCGGCGTGAGCTGCGTTTCGCCCTTGGGGGTGATCTTGCCCACGAGGATATCGTCCGGCTTCACCGCCGCGCCGATGCGGATTACGCCGCTGCCGTCGAGGTTGCGCAGCATGTCTTCACCCACGTTGGGAATATCGCGGGTGATTTCTTCAGGTCCGAGCTTGGTATCGCGGGCGACGACCTCGAATTCCTCAATGTGTACGGAAGTATAGATATCTTCCTTGACCATCTTTTCGGAAATCAGCACGGAGTCTTCGTAGTTATAGCCGCACCAGGGCATAAAGGCCACGGTGAGGTTCTTGCCCAGGGCAAGTTCGCCGTCGTCGATACCGGGGCCGTCGGCCAGCACATCTCCCTTTTTCACCCGTTGACCGGGCATGCAGGAGGGCTTCTGGCCGAAACAGGAGTTCTGGTTCGACTTGTGGTATTTCAGCAGATCGTAGCAGCGGATGCCGCCGCGATCTTCCTTGTACAGTTCATCATAGGCCACGATAATGCGCTCGGCGTCGGCATAGCGCACCACACCGTCGCCTTCGGCCAGCAGGCAGGCGCCGGAGTCGCGGGCCACGTCAATTTCCATCCCCGTACCGACGAGCGGCTTTTCCGAACGCAGCAGCGGCACAGCCTGGCGCTGCATGTTCGAGCCCATGAGCGCGCGGTTGGCGTCGTCATGCTCGAGGAAGGGAATCAATGCGGCGGAAATGGACACCATCTGACTGGGCGAAATGTCCATCAGGGTCACTTCATCGGCATTGGCCTGAAGCACATCGCCGTTGGTGGCGCGCACGGTGATGTATTCGTCCGTCAGGCGGCCTTCGCCGTCCACGGTGGCGTTAGCCTGCGTGATGCTCTGGTTCTGTTCGCGCGAGGCGTCCAGATGCACGATCTCGTCGGTAACCTTGCCGTCCCGGACGACGCGGTACGGCGTTTCAATAAAGCCGAACTCGTTGACCTTGGCATAGGTTGTCAAGGACACGATCAAGCCGATGTTCGGGCCTTCAGGCGTTTCAATGGGGCAGATGCGGCCGTAGTGTGAAGTATGCACGTCACGCACTTCAAAGCCCGCGCGTTCACGAGTCAGACCGCCGGGGCCCAGAGCCGAAAGGCGGCGCTTGTGCGTCACTTCCGACAGGGAGTTGGTCTGATCCATGAACTGGGAAAGCTGCGACGTGCCGAAGAACTCCTTGAGCACCGCCGCCACAGGTTTGGGGTTAATCAGGTCGTGGGGCATGAGAGACGCCACTTCCTGAATACTCATGCGTTCCTTGATGGCGCGTTCCATGCGCACCAGGCCGATGCGGTACTGGTTTTCCACCAGTTCACCCACCAGACGCACGCGGCGGTTGCCCAAATGGTCGATATCATCCGCCGGGCCGTGGGTGTCCTTGAGGTTGACCAGTACCTTGATTGCCTGAAGGATGTCTTCATCCGTCAGGGTACGCACTTCGTCATTTCCCGTCAGGCCGAGGCGCTGATTGAGCTTGTAGCGGCCCACCAGAGAGAGATCGTAGTAATCGGCATTGCGGAACAGATTATCGAAGAAGGTAGCCGCGATTTCGGGCGTGGGCGGAGAGCTGGGGCGCAGGCGGCGGTAAATTTCCTCCTGGGCCTTCTCCATGGTGGTAGTCTTGTCCAGCACCAGCGTGTCACGGATGGAGGACGAGGTTTCCGCGCCCTTGGTGTGCAGAATGCTCAGGTCGGTGATCCCGGCCTCGCGCATTTCTTCCAGCAGGTGCAGGGAGACTTCGTCCGCCGCTTCAGCCATGATTTCGCCGGTCTTGGAGTCGACCACGTCCTGCGCGAGGAACAGCCCGATGACCGACTGCGGGTCCACTTCCATGTATTCAAGGCCGGATTCACAGAGGAAACGCCAATCGCGGCGGGTGATGGTCTTGCCAGCCTTGACCAGAACCTCGCCCTTGGGGTTGATGATATCCGCGAACGCGGGTTCCTTGCGGTACATGTCCTTCTGGATCTTCCACAGCAGGCGTTCGCCATCCAGGCGATACTCTTCTTTTTTATAGAAGGTATCGAGGATCTGGGCCTTGCTCATGCCCATGGCTTTAAACAGAATGGTCGCGGGCATTTTGCGGCGGCGGTCGATGCGGACATACAGAATGTCCTTGTGGTCGAAGTCAAAGTCGAGCCACGAACCGCGCATGGGAATAACGCGGCAGGAATAGAGCACCTTGCGGGAGGTATGAGTCTTGCCGCCGTCGTGCTCGAAGATAATGCCGGGAGAGCGCTGAAGCTGGTTGACGATAACGCGCTCGGTACCATTGATGATGAAGGTGCCCTTTTCGGTCATCAGCGGCAGAGTGCCGAAGTAGATATCCTGTTCCTTGCCGTCGCGGAAGGTGCGGTTGCCCGTGCCTTCTTCCACGTCGTACACGTCGAGACGCACCTTGATGCGCACAGGAGCTTCGTAGGTCAGCCCCTTGGAGATGCACTCCGCCTGGTCGTACTTGGGCTCGCTGATTTCATAGCCCAGGTATTCAAGACTGGCGGTGCGGTTGAAGTCCTCAATGGGGAAGACGGAACGGAATACGCCCTCCAGCCCCACCTCGGGGTCGCGATCCTTGCGTCCTTCCTGCAGAAAGACGCTGTACGAGTCCACCTGAAGGTTGAGCAGGTGCGGTATGGGGAGCGACACCTTGATTTTTCCGAATTGCTTTGTCAGCTGCTGCATCGGTATTCCTCAGGATGAATCTTGTTCACGCCGGATTCCCGACGCTCGCGTCCTTCCTCAATCGCGGTGCGCCCATCCTGTCAAGCGCGGTGCGAAAGCCCTGCGGACACGCAAAAAAGACGACAAAAGCCCCGCCTGTCCAGGTGGGGTCTTGCCGATTCGGTTACGGTATCTGCCTGCAATTTCTACACAAAATCTTTCGCCTGCATGCTCCGTCCGTTAAAAACAACTATTGCTGAATTAAAAATAGTTTTTTTTTCCCGGTCTGGCAAGTTCTTTGTAGGGCACTCACCGTGAAACAGCACCGCAGACCGGGAACACAGCCTTTTTTCTGCTTATGCCTGTCCCTGAACCTTGCGTTTCACGTCAACAACCAGCCGGTTGAAACGCTTGCGCAGACGGCGGGCCGCGCAATACGTCTTTTCAAAAAAAGGTGTCAGATCCCGCGGTTCCCGCCCCGTCCTGCGGATGAATTCCGCCCGCAGATCGGGAATATGCCAGATTTCAAGCCGTTCAAAAAATTCGATACCCCGTTGATCAAACAGCTTCATCAGCTCGTCCCATTGCCAGCCCGGCCCGTCCTCGGCCAAATCCGCCGGGATGGGAAGGCCCTCTATCCATTCCGGCCTCAATGCCTTGGTGCGCAGGAACCCCAAATCGAAATCCCGCCCGTAAGCCCGATTGATACGCACCGCATCATCAGGGGCGTGATTGAGCTCCGAGCAAAAATACCATGCCACCTTGATACCGTATCGCCTCAGGGCAACGGCATTAAAATGCAGCAGACAGCCCTCGTCCTCCCGCAGCTTGTGAACCAGACTTCTGCTGTCCGGTCCGGGCGTACGCGGCATATGCAGGTATTTCTTCTCATAGCGGAGCCCGGGAGCATCACATACGGCGACAATATGAAACACTCGATGGAATTTACTGTAGTCTCCGTCACGGTAACGCCAGGGGCTGCCCCACAGATGCTGCCAGCGCAGGGCCAGTTTATGCCCCGGCTCCATGCCCTCAAAAAACATTCGAGCATGCTGTCGGAAATTGGCGGAAAGTGCCTCATCCGCATCCACACAAAGAAAATGCGTTCCCCCCTGTCTTCTGCCCTCTTCCAGTAACATCTGACGCACGGAGCTTTCCTTGCCTTCTGTGAACGAAGATAAATCATGAGGAGGAGCAGACAAAACAACAGCGCCCGCTTCCGCGGCAATGCGGGCGGAATTATCCGCAGAGTTGTCATCCATCCCCACAATCAAGTCAGCAACGCCCTGCAAGGAGGCAAGACAAAGAGGAAGGAGGCGCGCTTCATTGCGGAAAGGAATAAGAGCAACAACTTTCATGAAAACTCCTTATCCTCACAAGGGGTGCCACAGAAATTATCCTGTATTGCAACTCTGACTGCTTCGATCCCATCCAGGGCCGTGAGGATTCTTTTTCCGGTTCTCCGATGCTGATTCACCGCTTCTCTACCTTATATCATCCCTGATATTCTCTATCTGGAGTTATTGATCAAATTTCTTTCATGAACATGCTGAAAAATGCGATGCAAAGCAGCGCACTGCAAAATAATATTGATTTTTCCGCAAAATATGCCGTCAAGATTGCTCCCAGCGCAGCTCCCAAGACAAAAAAAATGACCATCTCATAATAGCTGAGAATATGTTTTCCGGTTTCTGTATCATGTGAGTGGAGGTAATGAAATATCTGTTCCGTCGCGGTTCTCAGATTTCCCGTACACATGGTCGTAGCGATATTCTGTCCTCTGACCTTGCGGAAACTTTCCACCTGAACCGCGCAAACGAAAGATATCAGAATATTGACCTGAGTATCCCATACACCTGAGGCCATAAACGCGGGCAAGAGCAGAAGAATGGCTTCAAGAAACACCACAATCTGCCGCCAGTGCAATTGACTGTACTCTCTGAATTTCGCACGAATCCACTCCACAAAGAGAATACCCAGGGCAAAAGCCACAACCGGAAACAAATAATAAACGCTCTCCCTGATATTTCCTTCGGCACAATTAAGCCCGAGAAGGACGAGATTTCCTGTTTGCGCGTTGGCAAAGACATGCCCTCTGGTCACATACGTGTAAACGTCAAGAAAGCCTCCCGTTGTCGTCAATAATGCACAAAGCCAAAAGGATTCCGACACCTGCACAGGAGTCGAAATGGAAGTATGTCGCCAGTATTTCATGTTATTTCTCAACGCTGTGTTGTTGAATAGTGTTGAAAATAACCTTGACCGCCGGAGGCGCGAGCGCAGCTGCCCGAAGGGGTATAGCCGTAGCCGAGCAAAGCG
>CAJTSU010000012.1:25419-27380 GCA_910579055.1 uncultured Mailhella sp.
GGGGGGGGGGCGTCGCTCCATAGCTCGCTACGCTCGCGCCTCCGGCGGTCGCGGTCAAGGATATGTTAACACTATCCTACAGCAGAACGGCGGAAAAACAAAGCAGGGCTTGAGGTTCTCGCGCAAAAAAACATGTTTCCGGGGCCATATTCCGCGCTCAGCACTCTTAAATACGACAAGGCCCAAACGGGCCTTGTCGTAATATGAAAGCAGAAGAAATGCTTACTTCAGTTCGACGGTGGCGCCGGCTTCGGTGAGCTGCTTCTTGGCTTCTTCGGCTTCTTCCTTGGATACGCCTTCCTTCAGGGTGGAGGGAGTGCTGTCAACCTTGTCCTTGGCTTCCTTGAGGCCAAGGCCGGTCAGCGCGCGCACGACCTTGATGACGCCGATCTTGTTGGCGCCGGCTTCCTTCAGCACCACGTCGAATTCGGTCTTTTCTTCTTCAGCCGGAGCAGCGGCAGCGCCCGGAGCGGCCATAACCATGGCAGCGGCGGGAGCGGCAGCGGAAACGCCGAACTTTTCTTCAAGTTCTTTGATGAATTCAGAAAGTTCCAGAACGGTCATGTTGGAGATAAACTCAACAACTTCTTCTTTGGTAACGGCCATGGGATGACTCCTTAAAAAGTATGCTTTGGCATTGTTTTCCGGTTAACTGCTGGCCTGGATCAGGCGGCTAGGCCGCCTTCTTCTCTTCGATCGCCTTCAGCGCGTAAAGCAGCGGGCGGATCATATTGGCCATCAGCGACACGAGGTTGGTGGGCACGGCGTTCATGGTGCCGAGCAGCTGACCGAGCAACTGTTCCTTCGACGGCAGCTTGGCAAGTTCTTCAATCTGCGCAGAGCTGAGAACTTTACCATCGAGACTGCCGTGACGGACTTCCAGAAGCTTGCTGGTCTTGGCGAACTCGGAGAGCGCCTTGGCCACCGCCACAGGGTCGTCGAAACCAAGAGCGATCGCGCAGTTGTCCTTGAAGTCGTCCTTAATGGGCGCGTGCGCGGTGTCGGATAAAGCGATACGGGCGAGAGTGTTCTTGACGACATGATATTCGCCGCCGGCGTTGCGCAGGGCAACTCTCAGCCTCGTCAGCTCTTCCACCGACATACCCTTGAAATCGGTCACGACCGCGATGGAAGCAGCTGCGGCCCGAGACCGGATCTGCTCAATGATGGCGGCTTTTTCTGACCTGTTCACGTGAAGCTCCTCACGTTGGTGGGTTATGCAGTGGAATGCCGAGCCAAAGACTTTACAGTCTCAGCGGGATATTAAGGCTTTCGCCTCCCGCCTTCTTCGACTCGAAATTCCGTCCCTAGCCGATATCGGGCAATTCGCTTGAAGCTTTGCCCGAAGTTCTTTGGATACAAACCCCGAAGAACTTGGCTTTATTACCCGAGAACGAACAAAAGGGCAAGTCAAAAAAAGAGCCGCTGTGTAGTAGAACCGTGTTGAACATAACCTTGACCGCCGGAGGCGCGAGCGTAGCGAGCTATGGAGGCCGAGCCGAAGGCCGCGCAGCATTCCCGTTAGCCGAGTCTTCAAGGCTTACGGGAATCGAGAGCAGAGATGACGCCCCTCCCCGCCGCCTGGAAGGCGGCATGGAGGGGGCACGGAGTGCGAGCGCGGCGTTTTCCGCGCAAAACGCAAGCGAGAGCGAGTATCGGCAACGCCGATCGAGCGTCATCAGGAGGTCGCGGAAGCAATGCCTCGCGGAGCGGAGCCTTTGGGCGGCGCAGCCGCACGAAGGCGCAAGCGAGCCGGCCGTGGATACATGGTACCTTATCTCTGCTGTCGCCATTCGTAAGGCTCCTTCGTCGCCTAGAGCGTTTTTTGATTGAAAATATCTGCCAGCCAGACCCTGCGTTCTGACCCGCAGGTTTCACGCCTCCGCCGGAGCTTAACGCCGCAAGTGAATTGCGGCTACTCCGTCGGAGCGGCGGAGCCTCGCTCCGCTCGACTCCGAGAG
>CAJTSU010000012.1:27390-42705 GCA_910579055.1 uncultured Mailhella sp.
GGCACGGAGTGCGAGCGCGGCGTTTTCCGCGCAAAACGCAAGCGAGAGCGAGTATTGGCAACGCCGATCGAGCGTCATCAGGAGGTCGCGGAAGAAAGGTTTCGCGGAGCGGAGCCTTTGGGCGGCAAAGCCGCACAAAGGCGCAAGCGAGCCGGCCGTGGATACATGCCTGTGGCCCGTGTGGAACACGACCTGCCTTTGCGGCAATGCATATTGCCGCCTGTGTCGGAACACAACCTACGCGCCGCGCAACGTTATTACCACGGTTCTGTGACAGAGCCATGGAGTAGGGGACACCGCTTTGGCTGAAGCCGACCTCACAAGCAGGTGTCCTTTTTGTGCGTTTTCGGGGATGCGACGGACTGGAATTTTTTTTGAAATAGGGCTAAACCCCTAGGGGTTTCCTGAAATACACCGATAACTGTTTTCATGGACGATGCGCCGGCTCCGGGTTCCGGCGATGTAAATTCATATCTTGAAGTCAGCAGAAGGAGCGGCACGTATGGCCAACGAAAAGGACAGACGGGACGGTGATATCTACCAGTTGGTCACATTCAGTATCGGCAGTGAGGAGTTCGGTGTCGATATCCTGAAAGTTATGGAAATTATTCGCACCATGGAAATCACCAAGGTGCCGAAGGCTCCCGAATTTGTGGAAGGCGTGATCAACTTGCGCGGTACGGTTATTCCGATCATTGATCTGCGCCGCCGTTTTGGCCTTGAGCCCAAGGCAGGAGATACGAGCACCCGGATTATCGTGATTGAAATCAATGGAATGACCGTGGGCTTTGTGGTGGATTCCGTATCCGAGGTGCTGCGTATTCCCGCCAACACGGTGGAGCCCGCGCCCGCAGTGGTGTCCGGCCTGGATTCCGACTATATCAGCGGGGTAGGCAAGCTTGAGGATCGTTTGCTTATTCTGCTGGATCTCGACAAGCTGCTTTCCTCCGAGGATATCGAAAATCTGGCAGCAATTTAATTTCTCAGGCTCTGTTACAGCGTGGTGCAGATAATAACCTTTGGGCCCGCCTGGAAAAAGGGCGGGCTTTTTCTTGGTGCAGTTTCCCCTGTGAACGGCTCCGGGGCGGCGCGCGTTTGCCAAACGGCTGGCCGCGCGGCAGGGCTGGCTGGAACAACGCCTGCAATGACTCTTACTGCGCCTTGGCGTCCAGGGTGCGGGCAATTTTGTCCATATTCAGACTGCGGGCCATTGCCGCGAAAATATCGTGGTATTCCCCGCCGTTGCTGAACAGGTGCCGGTGTGTGCCGTGTTCGACAATGCGGCCGTTACGCATGACGTAGATACGGTCTGCGTCGATGATCTGAGAAATGCTGTGTGAGATGATAACCACGGTGCGGTCTTTTTTGATCGCGTCCATGCCCAGTTTGATCTGTTCGGTGGCCACGGCGTCAAGGCTGGCTGTCGGCTCGTCCAGAAAAATAATGGGAGGATTCTTGAGGAACATACGGGCAAGGGCGATTTTTTGCTGTTGACCGCCGGAAAGGTTTGCCGCCGGGCTGTCATAGCCCTGGGGCAGAGTCATGATTTGTTCGTGCAAAAAGGCTCGCTGTGCGGCGTCCACCACTTCCCCCCGTGAGGCGGAAGGTTTGCCGTAGAGGATATTTTCGGCCACGGTGCCGGGGAAGATGTGATTTTTCTGAAGCACCAGGCCGATGTTGGCGCGCAAGGCGCGCGTGTCATATTCGCGCAGGGAAACGCCATCCAGCAGAATTTCGCCAGAATCCGGCTGATAGAATTTATCCAGCAGATTGATGAGCGTACTTTTGCCCGCGCCTGAGAGTCCGACGAGCGCGGTAATACGGCCCGGTTCGATGTCCATGTCGATGCCGGACAAGGTACGGACGGTATTGGAAGGGTAGGTGAAGTTTACGCCGCGCAGCGTGAAATGGCCTTTTATGCGGGCAGGCGCGTAGTTGCCGCTTTCTTCCACCTGCGTATCAGCATGAAGCACATCGAAAAAACCTTCCGCGTAGATCAGGGCGTCATTCATCTGATCGTAGAGCAGATGCAGGCGGCGGATGGGGGCGGTGACGTTATTGAAAAGCAGCAGGTGAAACATGATTGCGCCCACGCTCATGCTCCCGGTCAGCACAAAATAGGTCGTCAGAAGAATAATGGTTACAGCGCCGATTTGCTCTATGAAGCTTTTCATGCCGTCAAAAAGGAAACTTGTTTTGCGGATGCGCATCTGGGTATTGGTCAGAGCATCCTGAAGACTGAGTTGTTTGCTTTCCTCAATATCTTCACGCAAAAAGGATTTGATCACCGGCATGGATTCCAGAATACCGAGAATGCCCTGGCTTCTGTTCTCCCGCAGGCTTTTGATCAGGCGTCGTGAACCGGCCATGCGCGCGGCCTGGGCCCTGCTCACATAATAGTAGACAGGAACGATGCAGAACGCCGTGAATCCTACATAAAAGTTGGCATGGAACATCATGGCCAACGCCACTGCGGCGCTGGCGAACATGGGCAAAATGTCGATGAAAAAATTCTGCGTCAGCCGGGTCAGGCTTTCCACTCCGCGGTCGATGCGTGTTTGCAGTTTGCCCGGCTGATTTTCGTCCACGCTGTAAAAGGCCAGACGATAGGTGAGAATGCGCTCAATAACGCCTTGTGCCAGATCGCGGGAGAGCAGGATACGCAGTTTTTCACCGAAATACTTCTGACCGAAGCCGATAAGCACGTTGACGACTTCCGTACCGACCAGAATTGCGGAAATGGTGGTCAACAAGGGCAGGCCGTCGATCAGGCTCTTGTGCGCGGCTACAAGCGAACTTATGGAATCCACGGTGTAGCGGAGCACCCATGCGTTGACCTGGGCGGTAAAGGATGCCACACAGGTCATGCCGAGCGTCAATAGAATGAGCCGACGGTAGGAACGGGCATAAGGACGGATATTGCGGAAAAGTTCAAACAGCGTCATGCTTTGGCCTCGATGCGGCGGAGTTGTCATGAAGGAAGACGGCACCGCCGCAAAACATAACATGTCCGCCGCCGGGCGTATATGAGGGAAAGAAGGCTTTTCCTGTTCGGCGGTTCCTTCCCGGGGCAGTCCGGGTATTGGGAACATGAGCGCGCAGATGGTTCCTGTCTGTTCCGGCGCCCCTTGAAACGCGTGGGCCGGGACGCTATAACAGGCGCTTGCCCTGCCTTTACGAGATAAACTATACGTTACCAATATTATGGATATTTCAGCTCTGCTTGCCCGGTTCAATGTGGAACATCCCCTTGTTGTCAGCCGCTGCGGCGCGTCTCGCATGTGAGGCCGTGCGCGACGGGCGGCGTGTGGCCCTGGTGGTGCGTTCCCGCGAGGAACTGGCCCTCATGCGCGGCCTGATCACTCTTTTTACGCCCGAGATGTCCGTGGGCAGGCCCGATGCCGCGGTTCCCGGCCGGAACACCGTTACGGAGGGGCCGCTTTGGGAACGGCCGTGGATTGGTCTGCCTTCTTTCAATCATCGCTCCCTGTCCCGTGAGGGGTGGGCAAGCCGTATGGCCGCGCTCTACGCTCTGGGAAGGAGGGCAGGCCGGGGCGTAATCCTGACGGCGGATAACCTGCTGCCCTTTCTGCCTCCCATGGACTTTTTCGAGGAACGGGAAATCGTCATTCGCAAAAATGAGGAACTCTCGCCGGAGCTGATACTGGAGCAGCTTGTCGAATGGGGCTACCAACGCGAAAGCATGGTTTCCCGCGCGGGTGACATGGCCCGGCGCGGCGATATTCTGGATGTGCTGCCCCCCGGCTACGACCGCCCGGTGCGCATTGAATTTTTTGGCGACACTGTGGACGAGATGCGGGTATTTGATCCCAATACTCAGCGTTCCGTGGGCCAGATTGACGAGGTGACATTGCTCCCCGTCAGCCCGCTCCGGCAGGATGGAAAGGGACGGAAGGCCATGCGCGGACGCTGGGCGGGGCTGTTTCAGCGGGGCGTGATGGGCGAGTTTGCCGAGGCATCCATGATACGGGCGCTGGAGCAGGGGGATTTGCGTCTGATGCCCGGCTGCGCCTATGAGGAAAGGTCTTGTCTGGAACAGTGGGTGGGCACGGACGCCTTGTGGCTGCTGCCCGGCGCTCGGGATTTTGAGGAGAGCCTGCGCCGCGCCGAAATCCAGTGGGGCGAAGACCTCATGAAGGACGCGGAGGAAACGCGGCTTGAACAGCCGGAACACCTGGCGCTGCGCCGCGCCGCCGATGCGGGGCGGGCGCTGGAGGCGTTGCCACGCGCCTATATGGAGCCCTTGCTTATGGGGACGGAAAACCAGGGAGAGGAACTGCCTGAGCGAAGCTACCACTCTTTCGGAGAGCTTTTCCCCGGCAGGCCTGATCCCGATCGCCCCTGGCAGCAGCTTGTCGCTGGCTTGCGCGGCTGGTTGAGAGAAAAACGGCAGGTGCTCCTGGCTTTTGCTTCCGAGCGGGGCAGGCGTAAATTTTTGAAACTGGCCGAGCAGGACGGCCTGTATCCCGTACTGCGCTATGATCCCGCAGGGCGGGGGCTTTTCGCACTGATCGCTCCCTTTCAGCAGGGGGCGGAACTGGTGTGGGATTCCTGCCTGGTGCTGGGTGAGGATATTCTTCAGCCTCGCGCTCAGCAGGGAAGGAGTTCGGCCGCCGGTGCATTCAAGGGGCTGGACAGTTATGACGAATTGAAGCCCGGCGATCTGCTGGTTCACAGAGATTATGGCATCGGCCGATTCGGCGGCCTGCATCGCATGAACCTGGGCGGCGTGGACAATGACTATCTGCTGCTGGAATACGCCGATGACGCCAAACTGTATCTGCCGGTTGATCGCTTGTCCGTGGTGCAGCGTTTCAAGGCCGCAGGAGACGGCCCCGAGCCGGCTGTAGACAGGTTGGGCGGGACGTCGTGGACGAACTGTCGGGAAAAGGCGCGCAAGGCGGTGGAAAAAATCGCCGCCGATCTGGTGGAAATGTATGCCTGGCGCAAGGTTGCCAAGGGCTTTTCCTACTCTCCGTTAGGTGAGATGTATCGGGAATTTGAGGCGTCGTTCGGGTTTGAGGAGACGCCGGATCAGGCACGCGCCATTCAGGAGGTGCTGGCCGATATGGAAAAGCCCGTGCCCATGGATCGTCTGGTGTGCGGCGATGTCGGTTTCGGCAAGACGGAAGTGGCGTTGCGCGCGGCATTCCGCGCGGCCTGCGACGGCCGTCAGGCAGCGTTGCTGTGTCCGACCACTGTGCTCGCCGAACAGCACTACCAGACCTTCCGGGCGCGTTTGGCGGGCTTTCCCGTAAACGTGGGGCTGCTGAGCCGTTTCGTGCCCCGGGCGCGCCAGCAGGAAACATTGCGTGCTGCGGAAAAGGGACAGATAGATATTCTTATCGGCACGCATCGTCTTCTTTCCCAGGATGTGGTGCTGCCTAACCTCGGTCTGCTTATTCTGGACGAAGAGCAGCGTTTTGGCGTGCGCCACAAGGAAAAGCTCAAACAGCTCAAGAAAAATGTGGACGCATTGACGCTGACGGCCACCCCCATTCCCCGTACGCTCCAGCTTTCCATGTCCGGCATACGTGAACTTTCCGTCATTGAAACCGCTCCGGCCGAACGCAAGCCCGTGGCCTGCGCGATCATGAACCGTGACGCCGCCGCATTGCGTCAGATTATGGAACGCGAGATCGCCCGTGAAGGACAGGTGTTCTGGGTACACAACCGGGTACAGCAAATGGAGAAGACGGTGGCTTTTGTGCGCGAGCTGGTTCCGCAGGCCCGTATCGGCATGGCCCATGGTCAGATGGGGGAAAAAGAGCTGGAAGACGCCATGCACAGGTTCTGGCACGGCGAGCTTGATGTGCTGGTGTGCACGGCCATTGTGGAATCCGGGCTGGATTTCCCCCGGGCCAACACCCTGATTGTTGATCAGGCTCAAATGTTCGGCCTGGGGCAGTTGTATCAGCTGCGCGGCAGAGTGGGGCGTTCGGATCGTCAGGCGTATGCCGTATTTGTCGTGCCGGATATTGATAACATGCCGGATCTGGTACGCGAGCGCATGCGGGTGATTATGGAAATGGACTATCTTGGCGCGGGGTTCCAGGTGGCTATGGAGGATTTGCGCTTGCGCGGCGCGGGAAATATCCTTGGCGAGGCGCAGTCCGGGCATATGACCCGCGTGGGTATTGAGCTGTATCTGGAAATGCTGGAGGATGCCGTCACCCGGCTGAAGGGCAACGGCGAGGCCCTGCGGACGGAAACGGAAATGAATCTCGGCCTGCCCGCTCATATTCCCGATACCTATATCAGCGACGGGCGGGAGCGCCTCAAGTATTACAAAATGCTGTCTTCCGCGCCGGACGGAAACGCCCGGCAGGAAGTTGTCATGGAATTGCGCGATCGTTTCGGCCCGTTGCCGGAGGAACTGGAGACGTTTGTTTCCGTGCTGGCATTCAAAAAACAGGTCAACCTGCTCGGCATTGCCAGGGCGGATCTTTTCCCGGACAGGGTTCGCGTTACCTGGGCCGACGGCCAGAGCAGTGTCCGGCCCGAGGCTCTGGTGCGCCTGATTACCACCCATGCGAACCGCGCCCGCCTGTTCCCCCCGGCCAGTATGGAATTGCGGCTTGATGCGTCCCTCTCTCTGTCGCGCAGAGTGGATGATGCCCGCCGGCTGCTTGCATCGCTGGCGCAAACGGGAACGCAGCCGGAGATGCAGCACACTGACGGTAACGCGGGCGCAGAAGGGAACAGCGAACAGGCTGTGCACCGTGAAACTCCTGGGCCGCGCGCCCCGCAGCCGGGGAAAAGGAATTCTCCAAAGTATAAAAAAACGGGAACCTGATGAAAAAGAACCTTTCCGCGCTGGCGCTGTTTTTGACGCTCAGCGCATATTGTTCTCCGTGTTCTTCTCTTGCGGATGATGTCGCCCCGGATAACGCCGGAAAGGGCGGTTCCGTTCCGGAATCCGGCAGAGCGGCATTATTGGAGGAGGCAAAGAGCCGGCTGCTGAGTCGTGGAGGGAAACTCCTCAATTCTGCGCGAGGCGAGTTCCTCCGCCTTGTTGGTCTGGATGGTGCGGTGCCCGGTACCCTGGCCGAAGTGAACGGGCAGCCCATCTCTCTGCGGCAGGTGGAAGCTCTGTACGATATGCGTACTGCGGGAAGCGAAAACGCACAGGCCATTTCCCTGGACGAACTGCGTGCCGAGTATGCTTCCTGCCTCCAGACGCTTGTGGCTCAAATTCTCGTCCATGAGGAACTGCTGCGGCGCGGCCTGACGGTGTCCGAGGCGGAAAGAATTCAGGAAGAGCGGCGCGTCAGTATGGAATACGGGGTGGAACCCGGGCCGGAATTTGACGCGCTTATCCGGGATGAAGGCATCGAGCCCGCCCTGTGGAGGGAACAGCTCCAGGCATTCCTGGAACTTGAGCTGTGGCAGAATGTGTTGGCCGCGAGCATCAGCCCTTCGCCCGAGGATGTCTCCGCCTTTGTGCGCAAGCATCCTGAATTGGCGGAAGAGCCTGCGCGTTATGTCTATCTTTCCGTCAGCGGCCCGAAAAAATCCGTAGTCGATGCGGCGCGCAGCGGGGGAAAAACCGACCCCGAAACGCTTGGCAAACAGGGATTGACAGTGCAAAGGCTGGAAGATGTCGCAACGGATCTTCCTCCCTCGTTTGTGGCTGCTCTTGATGAGATCAAGCCGGGGCAAAGCCTTCCTGTTCAGGCCGGGGGAGAGCAATGGGGCTATACAATCCTTCTGGAAAAAGAGGACGCTCACCCCAAAAGCGCACTTGAACTCTTCGCCTATGCGCAGGAGGCTCTGCGCCGGGAGCGTCTGCCCGCCCTTTATGACGTATGGCTGGAAAAGGCGGTGGAGGGCTCGCATATCCGGATGGTTTCGCAGCTGCAACCCCGCAATGTGCCCCGCCCTGCTCCGCGCCCCGTTCCCGAGTTCGAACGCAAGGATGACCGTGAGGATGAACGCGAAGACGAAGAAGGGAACGCCTTGCTGGGGCAGGATGCGTGAACGGAAGTCTTCTGATACGGATTGGATGTTTTTTCTTTTTTTTACGCTCTGTTCCAAATAGTGTTGAAACTCTCCGTGCCCGCCGGAGGCGCGAGCGCGTATGGAGGCGCAAGCGAGCCGGCCGTGGATACATGCCTTTCGCCCATGTGGAACACGGGCTGGCTTTGCGGCAACGGATGTCGCCGCCCGCGCCATGGTAAAAATGCACGTCTCGCGCAACGCCATCAACATGGTTCCGCTCCAGAGCCTCTTTTCGTCATTTGTTGCGTCTGGCGTAAAAAGACGGTATCTGATAAGCCGTTGATGGGGCGTTTTCCCCTGAACACGTCATGGTCGGGCGATATTGTTGCCGAATCGGGACATTCCCGGGGACTTAAGAATATGATGATTAAAAATTCCCTCAGCATGTTTTTTGCCGCCGCCCTGTTGGTCGGCCAGTTGTGCGGGACGGCGCAGGCCGTCCCTCTTGCTCGGATTGTGGCCGTTGTCAACGGGGATATGATTACCGAACGTGAACTGGACAAGGCCGTCGCTCCCCAGTTGGCGAAGGAAGGTCTGAACCCGGCGCAGCCCGGAGATGCCGGAGAGATTGAGCGGATCAAAAAAAGCGTCCTGGACAACATGATTAACGAAAAAGTCATGCTTCAGGCCGCGCAGAAGCTGGGTATTTCGGTTTCCGACGAGCAGGTGGATGCGGCATTTCAGGGCGCGATGCGCGACAGTCAGCTTTCCGAAGCGGAGTTCCGGCGGCAGATTGCCGCGCAGGGGCTGAATGAGCAGGAGTTTCGGGAGCGGCTTCGTAACGGGCTTATCAGTCAAAGCCTGGTGCGCCGTATGGTATTGAACAAGGTTGTCGTCACGCGTGATGAGATTGACGCCTATTACCGGGAACACTCCGGTTCCATGCCGTCGGGGCGGGTGCGGATAGCGTTGCTGATCTATCCCTCCGATGTGGACGCGGAGGAATGGGCGCGGCGTATCGGCAACGACAAGAACAAATTTCTTGATGCGGCCCGCAAGCTTACGGTGGGGCCAAATCAGGAAGGCGGCGGCGACATGGGTGACATGGACGTGGCCGATCTTGCTCCTGCCTTGCGTATGGCTGTTTCCGATCTGAAAGAGGGGCAGGTGTCCCCGCTGTTCGCCACGCAGGTGAGTATGGCGCAAATATGCTTGCTGGAGCGCGCTGACGGCGAGAATGACGACGGCAATGTGGCCGGGCCGGACGACGCGGCCCGTGCCCGGATTGAAGAAATGTTGGCTCAACCGCGCCTGCAGGCTCGTTTGGCGGACTATCTCCGCGATCTGAGAAGCAAGGCTCTTGTGGATATCCGCTATTAAGGCAGGAATGTCATGACGCTGGAAGAACTGGGGGCACGTCTGCGCGAAAAGCGTATCGAACGTGGCTTTTCCATTGAAGATATCGCCGCTCGATTAAAGGTGCCTCCGCGCATACTCAAGGCCATTGAGGAAGGTTGCCGGGATGAATTGCCTCATACCGTTTATATCTGCAGCTTTGTAAAAAGTTGCGGAACATTGCTTGGCATTGACGCGGGAGAACTTGCCGAGATGCTGTCCGCCCTGAATGGAGGAGGTTCCGCCGTTCCCGAACCCATCAGACCCAAGGGAATGATGGAAACGCAGATGGACGGGGAAAGAGGGCACGGTGCGGGGCTGTTATTCAAATTACTGTTAATCGCGTTGGTCGGTGTGGGCGGGTACGTTTACTATACCTCCACCTTTCGGGAGGAAATGCCGTCGGTACTCCGCTTCGGGGAAGACCGCCCCGCGCGTCCTGACCTCCTGAGCGCGACGGAAAGCGGTGCGCCCGCTGAAAACTCTGCCGACGCTCCCGCCGGGGATGCGGCACAGAGCGAGGAAAGCGGCGCTCCGAACCTTGTTGCGGAAAACCCCTGGGGGGAACCTGTCACCCCGCAGATATCCGGTGATGAAGCCGTCACGCAGATCGCGCAGATGGGAGAAGTTCCTCCGGATCCTGCGCCTTTGGCTGATCTGTTTGCCCTCCCCGAGCCTGATGCTTCTGGCGCCGAGAATTCGGTTCCGCCCGGGAGCCCGGAGCCCGGAAGCATTGAAACGCCAGCCGCAGAGGAGAATGTTTCCTCCGCGGAAAGTGCGTCTGCCGTTGCAGCTTCCAATGAGCGCTGGACCTTGCGCTCTCCGGCGGGTACCCGGCACAGGCTTGTCGTCACCGCACGGGAAGACTGCTGGCTCTCCGCCAGCGCCGATGCGGATGCCGCGCGCAAGGGCGGAACACTGTCCAGGGGCGAAACATTCACAGCGGAATTCAACGATCGCCTGACCTTGCGCCTTGGCAACGCGGGTGGTGTTGATGTGTTTTATGACGGCATAAAACAAAAAGCTCCCGGCAAACGGGGCGGGGTCATGACGGTGACGTTCCCGCCGCGCTAGAGCATTTCCGATTTGAAAATGCCCCCGGAGTCGGGCGGAGCGAGACTCCGCCGCGGATATTCTGAAGTTGGACAGCTCTTGCTATGGAATGGACAGATACAGCTCTGGTGCTCCATGTGGGCAAATTCAGGGAGGCGGATCTTTGGGTTCGCCTCCTTGCGCTTGATCAGGGGCTGGTCACAGCATTCGCGTTCGGGGGCAGTCGAAGCCGCCGCCGCTTTACCGGCTGCCTTGATGCGTTCAATGTGATCCGCGCGCGTGTTACGGTTTCGCGCAACGGGCAGTTCTTTAATATGCAGGAATCCACGCTGCTGGAAGGCCCCGAGCGCTTGCGCCGGGACTGGAGGCGTCAGGGCATGGCGGCCAATTGCGTGCGTTTCATTGAGGCGCTGGGGGTGCCGCCCGATGCCGCGCCTCTCAGCTTTTCCCTGCTGCGGGAGCTTTTGGGATTGCTGGAAAACGAGGAGAACCCTCCGGAACTTGCTCCGCTGTTTTTTCGGTTTCGCCTGGCGGCCGAACAGGGCTATGCGCCGGATCTGCGCCTGTGTTCCCGGTGCGGCAAGGCTCTGGATGTTTTTGACAACGTGTATTTTCTGGTAGGAGACGGGCAGGCCTGCTGCCCCGGCTGCCGCCCCCCGGGCGGCATGAGCCTTGCTCTCGGGCAGGAATCACTTGACGTTCTGCGCAAAGTTCAGGAATACTCCCCAAGCCGGTGGGCGGAGTTTCAACCTTCGTCTGACAGCAGACGTGAGGCCGGGCGGCTCATTGACGCTTTTGTGCGTTATCATCTCGGCCTGGAGTGGGTAAACGGCCGTTTCAGGAGAAATTCATGAATTTTCAGAATGTCATTTTGACCTTGCAGAATTATTGGGCCCAGCAAGGCTGCGCCATTGTCCAGCCTGTGGATTTGGAATGCGGAGCGGGCACGTTCAACCCCTCCACCTTTTTGCGCGTGCTGGGGCCCGAACCCTGGAAGGCTGCGTACGTCGAGCCTTCCCGCCGCCCCACGGACGGCCGGTACGGTGATAACCCCAACCGCCTGCAGCATTATTTTCAGTTTCAGGTTATCCTCAAGCCGTCTCCCGAAAATGTACAGGAATTGTATCTCGGCAGTTTGCGCGCATTGGGCCTGGATCCGGCCCGGCATGATATCCGTTTTGTGGAAGACGACTGGGAATCCCCCACGCTCGGAGCCTGGGGGCTGGGCTGGGAAGTCTGGCTCAACGGCATGGAAGTGTCGCAGTTCACGTATTTCCAACAGGTAGGCGGTATTGAGCTGGCGCCGATCAGTGTCGAACTGACCTACGGACTTGAACGTCTGACCATGTATCTGCAGGGCAAAGAATCTGTCTATGACATCGCCTGGAACGACAGCATCAGTTATGGCCATGTGTACCATCAGAATGAGGTGGAGCAGTCGCGCTATAACTTCGATGAAAGTGACGCGGCCATGCTGCTTGCGCATTTCAATGATTTTGAAAAGGAGTGCGGCAGGCTCATCGAGCTTGAACTGCCTCTGCCCGCCTATGACTATTGCCTGAAATGCTCGCATACCTTCAACCTGCTCGACGCGCGCGGAGCCATTTCCATCACGGAACGCGCGGGCTATATCGGCCGTGTGCGCAGTCTGGCTTCCGGCGTGGCCCGGTTGTATGCGGCACAGCGCGAAGCGCTGAATTTCCCCATGCTCAAGCCCATGTCCAAGGAAGGCGACAAATGAGTCATTTTGTTCTTGAAATCGGCACGGAAGAACTGCCTTCCCGTTTTTTGTCCCCGTTGGAAAAAGAACTTTCCGAACGCTTTGCCGCTGCTCTGGGCGAGGCGGATCTGCATTTTGATGAGATGGCTGTGTCTGCCACGCCCCGGCGCACCCTGCTGCACCTGCGCGGGCTTGCCGATATGCAGCCGCTGCGCGAGGAGGTAGCGCTCGGCCCTTCACTCAAGGCCGCGTATGACGCCGAAGGCAAGCCTTCCAAGGCCGCAATGGGATTCGCACGCGGGCAGGGTGTGGAGCTTTCCGCTCTGTTCACGCAGGAGACGGAAAAAGGCTCCTACGTTGCCGCGCGTAAAACAGTTGGCGGCGCTTCCGCTCAGGATGTGCTGAAAAATGTCGTGCCGTCCGTCATCAGCGCGCTTTCCTTTCCCAAGCGCATGCGCTGGGGGAGCGGAAGCTTTGCCTATGCCCGCCCCATGCACTGGATCGTTGCCCTGCTTGACGGGGAGGTTGTGCCCTTCGCTGTGGGGAATGTGAAATCGGGCCGAGTGACATGCGGCCACCGGGTGCATGGCCCCGGCCCTTTTGAAGTGGCGCATGCGGACGACATGGACGCCGTACTGGCTGAAAAGTGCCGGATCGTCGCATCCGGCATGGCACGGCGGGAAACTATCGTCGCCGGCGGCGACGCCCGGGCTGCGGCTATTGGAGGCCGCGTGCTCTGGAACGATGCCCTGCTGAGTGAAGTTGAAGGGCTGGTGGAACACCCTGTTCCTCTGCTCGGAGATTTTGACCCCGTCTTTCTGGAACTGCCGCGCGAAGTGCTGCTCACCAGTATGGAAACGCACCAGAAAAGTTTTGGCGTGGAAGATGGGGAAGGGCGGCTCATGCCGCATTTTCTCACCGTGCTGAACCTTGACCCCGAGGATGTGGGCGTGGTGAAAAAGGGCTGGGAACGCGTGCTGCGCGCCCGCCTTGAAGATGCCCGTTTTTATTGGAATGCCGATCTCAAGGCTGGTTTTGAACCCTGGATGGCGTCGCTGGATCACGTTATTTTCCTCGGTCCTCTGGGTTCAATGGGCGACAAGTGCCGTCGCCTTGAGCGCCTGTGCGGCTGGCTGGCCGGTCAGGCGGGCGTCGCGGCCCACATGGCCGAACCCCTGCCTGTTGAAGACGCCGCAAAAGCGGGCCGCGCGGCCAAAGCTGATCTTGTGTCCCAGATGGTGGGAGAATTTGATACGCTTCAGGGCATCATGGGGGGGATTTATGCCCGGCGGATGGGCCTTGGGGAACATGTGGCCGCTGCTCTGGAGGAACAGTACCTGCCCGCCGGCCCGGACAGCCCCGTGCCTTCCACCGATGCCGGGGCGCTGCTTTCTCTTGCGGACAAGGCGGATACCCTGGCGGGCTGTTTCGGACTGGGCAATATCCCCACCGGTGCGGCAGACCCCTACGCGTTGCGCCGCGCGGCCCTCGGCATTGCCCGCATTCTGCTGGAGCGGGGTTATCGCATCTCTGTGCGCGAATTGTTTGCCAGGGCGTTCTCTTCCTACGCGGACGGCATTCGCTGGAAATTCGGGCAGGAAGAAACCCTTGCCAGGCTTGATGAGTTCTTTGCCGGCCGTCTGAAAAATCTTTTTCTGACGCGTGGTGGAGATACTCTGCTGGTGGAGGCTGTGATCGGCGCGGGACACGATGATGTATGGGCCGCCGGGCGGCGTCTGGCCGCTCTGGAAGCGGAGAGCCGCAAGCCGGGTTTTGCCGACAATGCGCAGACCTTCAAACGCGTGGCCAATATCATCCGTAAGCGGCAGAAGGAAGGGAAGAGGGAATTGAGCGGCGAGTGGAACGAGGGGCTGCTTCAGGAAGACGCCGAAAAGGCGCTGGCTGCCGCGTTGAGCGGTATGTCCGCGCGTTTTGACGCACTGTGGGCCGCTGATCGTTTTGACGAACTCATGACCCTGATGGATGACGTGCGCCCCATAGTGGATTCGTTTTTCAACGGCGTCATGGTCATGGCCGAAGATGAGGCCGTGCGGGAGAATCGCCTGAATCTGCTCCAGGCATTGCTGGCCCGGATGGGCAAAGTGGCGGATTTTTCCGCATTGCAGATGTGATCCGCGAGCGCGATTTTGCGACTCCTGTTTCGGCACACATCCCACGCGGTGCCATCAGCACAATTCCACAACAAAACACGTCCAGTTTTTTACCTTGACAGACCTGGGGCAACAGGGTAAAAATTATTGTTTCGTTAATCAGGGTACTACAACGGGCGCTTGGCGCCCCGAATCCTCATAGTCATTTCATCAGCATCGGAGGAGTCCGTGGCTAACCACAAGTCCGCTATCAAGCGCCACAAGCAGAGCATCAAGCGTAACGCCCGCAACCGCGCCGCCCGCACCCGCGTGAAGAACGTGGTAAAGGATGTGCGCGCCGCCATTCAGAACAATGATAAGGAAAGCGCCCAGAAGGCCCTGACCTATGCCACGTCCACTCTGGACAAGATCGCGGGTAAGGGTGTGATTCATTGGAAGAAGGCTGCCCGCAAGGTTTCCCGTCTGGCCAAAGCTGTTAACGCGCTTGAAGCGTAAACGCTCTGCTGGCATTCAGGTTACTATGCTGTTGGGGGAGGAAGTTACGACTTCCTCCCCTCTTTCTATCTCGTACTCCGTGCTGGAATTGTGTTGATGGTGCCGCGCGAAACGTACGGTTTTGTTCCGGCACGCGCGGCAACATACGTTGCCGCAAAGGCGGCATGTATCCACACCGGGCGCGCTTGCGCCTCCGGCGGTCAAAGAAATTTTCAGCACAATTCTACAACTTGAAATGGTTCATGGCGTCGGGCGGAGAAAGACTGAGCCCTGCTCTCTGCCTTTAGAGCACAGGCCGTACAGACGAACAAGGGGCCTGGCGCGGATGAGGCACTGATGGACACGACTTCTCTTGCCTTGTATGCTGCAAGCACAATCCGGCAGATGAGGCTGCCGGCAAAGTCTGCACCCCCCGGAATTGTGAGCTGGTCGCGGCTTTGCCGCGCCGTCAGGCCGGCGATTTTCGTCCCTTCCGTCAAATCGCTCCGGCGGCCTGACGGAGCAAGCTCCGCAAAGCGGGGTTTGTTCATCAAAAATTCCTTTGTGGTTTGAGACCTCCCCCTTCAGGGGGAAACGAGT
>CAJTSU010000013.1 GCA_910579055.1 uncultured Mailhella sp.
GTAAGATTGCCTCCGCTGGGAATCCCCCGACTTTAGGCGGCGGAGGATGTCAAGCGTGGGGGGGCGTTCCGGCCAAACGCTTCAGCCCGATGCACAGGCCGAAGATATTGAGCACGCCGAAGCAGACCAGTGTTGTGCGCATGGTCAGCAAATAGGTATCCGCGTGCTCGGGCGTGATCGGACTGTCCCCCATAAACCAGCCCAGCATGAACGCAATAATCACCTGGCTGAGCAGCCCCCCCATGGTGCGCATACTGCCCATGATGCCTGATGCCACGGAAAGATGCCGCGCGGGCACCTGCCCCAGGGTGGCCACGGTATTGGGCGCGCCAAAGGTTCCCATACCCGTACCCAGCAAAATTTGCGACGCCGCCATCCACAGGAGCGGCGTCGTTTTGTCCAGCATGGCCACGCCCAGTATCCCCATGCCGCACAGCAGCATGCCCAGAGCGGACACGCGCTCCGGCCCGAAGCGATCCGCCAGCCTGCCGCCGCTTGGGGAAGCCAGCACCTGCGCAAAGCTCTGTACCATCATGCACAAACCGGCATGAAACGGGGTGAAGCCCCGCACTTCCTGCAAATACAGGGAAAGAAAGAACACCATGCCCATGGTGGAACCGTAGTTCACGAACATGGCCAGCAAGCCCGTCAGCAGGCCCGGAGACTCGCGGAACATGTGCAGATCAACCACCGGGCTGGGCGCACGCCATTGCCACCAGAAAAAAACTCCCATGCACAGCATGCCCGGCAGCACCAGCCAGAGCATGGCCGGAGCGACGCCGTAACAGCCGCCGCCGAAGGCAATGCAGCCCAGGCCGAGAGAAAGCAGTATCGCGCCCGGCACGTCCAGCCTTTCTCCGGCGGCATCCGCCCATTCCTGCCGGATGTTGCGCCGCAAGATCCACCATACGGCTATGCCGGGAGGCAAAATGCCGATAAAGAGCCAGCGCCAGCCCACAACCGTGGCCACGCCGCCGCCGATAAGCGGCCCCAGAGTAAGCCCGAGATACACCGCTGAAGTCATGATGCCGATAACCTGGCCGCGTTGTGCGGGCGGGGCCATGCGCATGCCGATGGCCGTACAGCAGCTGGAAATGGTCGCCGCGCATGCCCCCTGGAAAAAGCGCAACGCCAGCAGGGTGTCCACGTCTGGCACAAACCCCGTGCTCACGGAAACCACGGTGAACATACAGACCGAAGCCAGCAAAACCCGGCGCAGCCCCCACAGGCTGCCGAAACGCCCCCCAATGGTGCTGAAAATAACCTGCCCCAAAGCGTAAACCACCATGATGAGAGAAAGGTGCACCGCTCTGGCCCGCAAATCCGCCCCTATGGAAGGCAGGATGGCCGTTACTCCGGAAACGAGAAACGGCGCGAAAAGATTGCATATCCACAAGCCGAGCAGCAAGGTGCCGAAGCCCGGAGGGAGCGAGGAGAGAAAGGTTTCTTTTTGGGGAGGAACATCACGCATGTCGTCACCTTTGGGGAAAAACATCTTGTGAAACACAAAAGTAATTTCTTCGTAACCTATCGCCCGGCCCGCGCGAGAGTCAACCTGCCCGCCCGCAATACAGGAGGGCAGATCGTATGCACCGCTCCGCAAAAGCCCAACCCGCGCCGCCGGCCATGAATCCTCCTGGAATTTTCCGAACCTGCCGTCAGAATTTGTTACATTTCAGATCTGGCGATCTCATCCTGGCCTGTGATAGCTTTTCTTCCACCCGGTATTCAGGCGGGCATTCACGCAAGCATTCGCGTCCGGCCCCCTCCGCTTTCAACCCGATACCGCAAAAGAGAAGACGCCATGCCGGATACTCCTTCCCTTGCGCCGGAACACGGCGACGCATTCCACCTTCTGGTCGTGGACGACGACAGCGATATTCGCAGCCTGTTGGCAGACTATCTCCGCAGGCATGGTTTTACCGTGGAAAGCGCGGCGGACGGCGCGGAAATGCGGCAGAAACTGGCCGCCAGCTCTTTTGATCTGCTCGTGCTGGACATCATGATGCCCGGAGAAGACGGCCTCTCCCTGTGCCGCTCCCTGCGCGCCAAAAGCCGGGAGGCAAACGAACCCGACACGCCGGTCATTTTTCTTACCGCTCTGGGAGAAGCTACTGATCGGGTAGTGGGCCTTGAAATCGGCGCAGACGACTATGTTGTCAAGCCGTTTGAACCGCGCGAACTGCTGGCCCGCATCCGCGCCGTGTTGCGCCGTTCCGGAAACAATGCGTCCTCCAGGGCCGACAAAGCCGAAAACCAGTGCCGGGCGTACCGCTTCAACGGCTGGACGCTGGATCTCATCGCGCGCCATCTGCGGGATCCCGAAGGCATGGTGGTCAATCTGAGCGGCGCGGAATTTCGTCTGCTGCAACTGCTGCTGGAACATCCCCGCCAGGTTCTGAGCCGTGAAATACTTCAGGAGCAGGGTCAGGGGCGCGAAGCGGAACGCAGTCCCTTTGACCGCAGCCTTGATGTGCAAATCTGCCGTCTGCGCGCCCGCCTGCGGGACAAGGGGCGCGAAGGCGGCCTGATCAAAACCGTGCGCGGCGACGGCTATGTCTTTGCCGCCGATGTTTCTCCGGAAGGTATAGCCGTACCCCCCGACGCAGAGCCGGCCGGAGCATGAACCGCGTTACCGCCCTTCTGAGCCGCTTGTGTTCCATTCTTGTGCCCAACAGCCTGGTCGGGCAGCTGGTGTTCACGTTTTCTGCCGGGTTTCTGGCCCTGCTGCTGTTCAGCTCCATTTTCGCCGATCATACGCGGCAGTACTTTTTCTTGCGCAATTTCATGGCGGATCGCGCCCGGCGCATGACCGACTCCGTCCTGCTGCTGGAAACAGCGCGCCGGGAAGAACGCACCGAACTGCTGCGCCGCCTGCACTACCGCGGCTTGCAGGGCGTCCTCCTCCCCGGCCCGCCGGAACTGCCCATGCCGCCCTCTGAATTCAAAGCCGAGGCCAGCCAACTTCTGCGCCGGTATCTCAATCTCCAACTGGAGGAGATACGTGCCCCTGACCTGGCGTTACAACGCCGGGAGGGAGAAATTCATACCGCGCCAAGCGGCCCGGCTCTGGCCACGGTTCACACGCTCCGCATGCCCACAGCCTGGGAGGGCATAAAGGCTTCCGCATATCGCACCCTGGGCATGCGGCCCCCGAAAGGAGGAATTGCCTGCGAAGTAAGCGCCGCCATGCCGTTGGAAGACGGAACATGGGTCATGTTCACAGACAAGCTCCCCCACCTTCCTGCGGTGCCGAGCTTTCCCGTCCCCTCCATTATTCTGGTTGAACTGTTCTTTGTGGCCATCAGCATGCTGGCATTCTGGCTCATTGCCCGCCCCCTGCGTCGTCTGGCCGAAGCAGCGGACAAGCTGGGCCGGGATCTCCCCGGCACGCCGCCGCTGGAAGAATGCGGCCCGCGTGAAGTGCGCGAGGCAACCAGGGCATTCAACCGCATGCAGCGCCGCATCCGGGATTTTATCGCTGATCGTGAAAGCACTCTGGCCGCAGTTTCCCACGATCTGCGCACGCCGCTGACCCGCATGCGGCTCCGGGTGGAATGCCTGGATGAACAGACCCGTCAACAACTCCAGAGAGACATGAGTGAACTCCAGCAGCTCATGGACACAACCATCGATCTGGCCAGGGGCTGTTCCGCCGAAGAACCGGCGCCGCTGGACATGGCCGCCTTGCTGGAAAGCCTGGAGGAAGACCGGCGGGACATGGGACAGAACGTGAGCATCGTTGACCCCGGCAAGCTGGAAACGCTCGCTCCTTTGCGGGCAAGGCCGCTGAGCGTCAAGCGCTGCCTGGACAATGTGCTGGATAATGCCGCGCGTTACGGCGGCAGGGACGGCTCTCCCGCCCGCGTGGAAATAGACGTGGAGGACAAGCCGGACGAGCTTACCGTGATCATCCGCGACCACGGCCCCGGCATCCCCGAAGAATACAGGGAAAAAGTCTTCCAACCCTTCTATCGTCTGGAACCCTCCCGCAACAGAAATACCGGAGGCAACGGGCTGGGGCTGGCCATCGTGCGAACCATGACCCGCCAGCACGGCGGAGACATCACTCTGGATAACGCCCCGGACGGCGGCCTTGCCGTCCGGGTCAGCTTCCGGCGAAATACCTGAACACAGGGGCCCCGGCGGAGAATTTCAGCGGATACTTTCAGCGGAGCACCAAACACCATGTCGGTATTCCGGCTTCATTCCTTCGGCGTCTTTTCCAGCAGCCCTTGCCCCCATATATACAGTTCCCGCAGGGCGGGCAGGAGCGCCCGGCCACGTTCGGTCAGGCGGTATTCCACATGCGGGGGCCTTTTTCCCCGTTCTTCCCGGGTAATCAGGCCGTCCCGCTCACATTCGGCCAGACACTTGTTCAGCATGGTGTTGGTAATCCCATGCACGGCTCGTTTCAGCGCATTGTAGCGCACGCCGCACGCCGCTTCCGTATGCTCCGCGATATGCCAGAGCAGGGGCAATTTCCATTTGCCGCCGATGACGGAAAGCGCGCGCAGGAGCGGACAGGGAGCATCGTAAATGTTGCCTTCCGGCAAACGAGGGCTGTAACCGAGATTCCGTATATCCACCAAGGCTCCTTCGTCGCCTGACGACTGCCGCTCGCCCGTGTGGAACACGGGCCGCGTTTGCGGCAACGAACGTGCCGCCCGTGTCATGATAAAGATACACGCCTCGCGCAACGCCATCAACACTATTCCACAACAAAAACGCCGCCCGTTTTCAAGCCTTGTCAGTTCGCGTCCAACCTGATATCCTTACCCGTTGCGGAAAAGTGAGTCGCCGGGAGGCTTCCCGGCTCCCGTCTACCTTTTACCATTTTTTTCGGGGGTATTATGGTCGTGCCCGTTTCCCTGCTGCTGGTGCTCATTTGCGCCGCCACAGCGTTGTTCCACGCCTACAAGGCGTCAAAAGGCGTGTTGGCCGCCGGTACCGGCACTGAAGAGATGCAGCGCATCGCTTCCGCCATTCAGGAAGGCGCGCAGGCGTACCTGAGCCGTCAGTACCGCACCATCGCCGTTGTCGGAGCGGTAGTGACCGTGCTTCTGCTCTTTGCCCTGTCCTTCAAGGTGGCCCTCGGTTTTGTCATCGGCGCGTGTCTGTCCGGCGCGGCCGGTTTCATCGGCATGAACGTTTCCGTACGCGCCAACGTGCGCACTGCCGAAGCCGCGCGGGGGGGCATGGTGCCCGCTCTGAACATCGCCTTCCAGTCCGGCGCGATCACCGGTCTGCTGGTGGTGGGGCTGGGGCTGCTGGGCGTGAGCCTGTACTATATCATCCTGTCCGTCTGCGGCGTTTCCCAGACCGAACTCATGCAGGCCCTGGTCGCCCTGTCCTTTGGCGCGTCGCTGATTTCCATCTTCGCGCGTCTGGGCGGCGGCATCTTCACCAAGGGCGCGGACGTGGGCGCTGACCTGGTGGGCAAGGTTGAAGCCGGAATTCCCGAAGACGACCCCCGCAACCCCGCCGTCATTGCCGACAACGTGGGCGACAACGTGGGCGACTGCGCCGGCATGGCCGCCGACCTGTTTGAAACCTACGCCGTGACCGTGGTCGCCACCATGCTGCTGGCGTCCATTTACTTTGAGGGCGCGCTTCAGGCCAAGATGATGATGTTCCCCCTGATCATCAGCGCGGTGTGCATCATCGCTTCCATCATCGGCACCAAATTCGTGAAACTCAACGCCGACAGGAAGATCATGAAGGCCCTGTATCGCGGCCTGCTCGCCACCGCGGGCATTTCCGCCGTGCTTGTCGCGCTCATGACCCTGATCTATTTCGGCGCGGAACATGAAATGGTCATCCAGGGCAAGGCGTTCAGCGCCTGGAACCTGATCATCTGCTGCTTCGCCGGCCTTGGCGTGACCGGTCTGCTGGTGTGGATCACGGAATACTACACCGCCACCGCCTACCGTCCGGTGCGCAGCATTGCCAAGTCCTCCACCACCGGCCACGGCACCAACGTCATTCAGGGCTTGGCCGTGTCCATGGAATCCACCGCTCTGCCGGTGCTGGTCATCTGCGCGGGCATTCTGGTCGCCTACGCCAGCGCCGGTCTTTTCGGCATCGCTGTCGCCGCCACCACCATGCTGGCTCTGGCGGGCATGGTTGTGGCGCTGGACGCCTACGGCCCGGTGACAGACAACGCGGGCGGCATTGCCGAAATGTCCGGCCTGCCCGAAGAAGTGCGCGAAGTGACGGACGCCCTTGACGCCGTGGGCAACACCACCAAGGCCGTGACCAAGGGCTACGCCATCGGTTCCGCCGCTCTGGCCGCTCTGGTGCTCTTCGCCTCGTACACCGAAGATCTTACCCGCTACTTCCCCAACCTTGATGTGCGTTTCGCTCTTCAGGATCCCTATGTGCTCGTGGGCCTGTTCATCGGCGGCCTGCTCCCCTATCTCTTCGGCGCCATGGGCATGATGAGCGTGGGCCGCGCCGGTTCCGCCGTGGTTATTGAAGTGCGCCGCCAGTTCAAGGAAATTCCCGGCATCATGGAAGGTACGGCCAAGCCCGATTACAGCGCCGCTGTGGACATGCTGACCAGGGCCGCCATTCGTGAAATGATCGCGCCTTCTCTGCTGCCCGTGCTCGCTCCGGTTGTTCTGTACCTGGTCATTTCCGCTGTGGGTGGTCAGGCCGCTGCCTTTGCCTGCCTTGGCGCCATGCTCATGGGAACCATCGTCACCGGTCTGTTCGTGGCCATTTCCATGACATCCGGCGGCGGCGCGTGGGACAACGCCAAGAAGTACATTGAAGACGGAAACTACGGCGGCAAGGGCTCCGACGCCCACAAGGCCGCCGTCACCGGCGACACCGTGGGCGACCCCTACAAGGATACCGCCGGCCCGGCCATCAACCCGATGATCAAAATCATCAACATTGTGGCGTTGCTGCTGCTTCAGGCTCTCGCCTAGAAAAGCATGCGGCTTGTATGAAAACAGCCCGGGGGCGGATGCCCCCGGGCTGTTTTCATACAAGCGGAAGGAATGACGTGCCTTCGCGGGATTGCTGCTTTTCTGAAGCAATCACCTCGAGCCTTTTTTTATGGAGTTCAGGAAAGCCCGGCGGGATTCCCCGCGCTGTCCGGCCCGCATTCCTCCCGCAGTCTTCTGATGAGAGCCGAAGCCTGCGGAGTCAGGTGCTTGCGCCTGCGGAGCAGCAGCCCGTAATGGACAACGGGAAGAAAGCGATCCAGCGGGTAGAGCCTGAAGGGGCTTGGGGAAACATTGAATGAACTGGATGTGATGCTCATTTCGTCCATGAGCGCCACCCCTACACCGCGCAGAACATACTGCAACATGAGGAAATTGCTGTTGACGCAGATGGCGGTTTTCCTGATGTAGGGGCTGGTTGTGGCATTGGAGCCGAAATAGGGATCGCCCTTGTCGTCCATCTGTTCAGACAGAAAAGAAACGAACGGCAGACGCTCCAGATCTTCAAGGCCGGGCTGCGCGGGCAGACGGTAGTCATTGTCACGGCGCGTGACGAGCAGCGGGCGGGAGACGAAAAGCTCTTCAAACTCGCAGTTTCCCGGCAGAGAGGTCAGACCGGTGAAGCCGAAATCCACCCGCGACGTTTCCACATCATTGACCACTTCATACGGCATGGCCCGGCGTATGAGGATGTTTACTTCGGGATGCTCGACGCGGAACCCCGCCACGCTGTCCACAATCTTGCGCGCAATGGGCAGATTGCAGGAAAGAATGATGCGTCCCTTTATTTCGCCTTGAAGGGTTCCCACTTCGGAGCGCAGGCCCTTGAGCGTTTCAAAGGTGGAGATGGTCCAGTCCAGCAGCTTGCGCCCTTCCGGGGTGATGAGCATTCCTTTTCTGTAACGGTCAAACAGTACGGTATTCAGGTTTTCCTCCAGTTCCTTGAGCTGGTAGCTCAGGGTGGAGGCGCTGCGGTTCATGAGCTGGGCCGCCCTCCGGATGCTCCCTGTTTCCGCGATATAATAGAAGCCGCGAAGCCACTGGATAAAATCTCCGTTCAGTTCCTCTATCATGGGATATCTCCGTTCAGGATGTTTCAGGGCCTTCCCGGCATGTCCCGCGAGGCAGGCAGGGAAAGAAGCATGTTCGGTTATTTCGAACAATAATTGTTCTTTTTCGGTTTTACAAGACGATAACGCTGTGTTCTTTTTCTCCACAAGGAGGATCAAGTTATGACCGAGGCAAGCAGCCGTCCGGATATCCGGAAGAAGTATTCCGCCGCGATTCCATGGCAGGAGCGCAATCTGCGCCTCAAAATCGCCGGAGTCATAGGAGCGGCATGGACGATCTATATCGTCCTGTCGCTGTTCAACGTATTTTTTTACCTTGGCATCGTCATTTTCCCCATCACGCACCGGGCCATTTGTTCAGGGGCCATTACCTGTCTCGCCCTGCTGATTGTGCCGTGGAACAAGTCGAAAGGTCTGGGGCCGCTCTCGCCGCTGGATGTGCTGCTGGTGCTGACGGCTGCCGTGGGAGCGGGCTATATCGCCGTCAATGCCTCCTCTCTGGTGTATGACTGGAAGGACGCCACGCCTGCCCAGATGTGCCTGGGCTTCGCTTTCGGCATTGTCATACTGGAAACGGCGCGGCGCGTGGCCGGCTGGATTCCTGTGGGGCTGATTGCCGCGTCCTTCTTTTATTTTGTGTACAGCGATCATTTCCCCGGTTTCATGATGAGCTCCGGTTACAGCTATCCGCGCGCCGTTGCCTGGATGTATCTGAGCGGCGAGGGCATGTGGGGATCGATTCTGGGTACAGTCACCAGTGTGGTGCCCGGCTTCATTCTGTTCGGTTCCGTATTGCGCATCTGCGGGGCCGATGATTTCTTCGGGGATCTGGCGCTGGCCTGCATGGGCAAATACCGGGGCGGCCCGGCCAAGACCGCGGTTTTTTCGTCCATGCTGTTCGGCTCTCTGTCCGGCTCTCCGGCGGCCAACGTGGCCACCACCGGGCAGATCACCATTCCCATGATGAAACAGAACGGTTTCCGGCCGGAACTGGCCGGAGCGGTGGAAGCCGTGGCCAGCACCGGCGGCCCGTTTACGCCCCCGATCATGGGTTCGGTTTCTTTCCTGATCGCTGACGCCCTGGGTGCGGGGTACTGGACGGTATGCGCCGCCGCTTTTCTGCCCGTGGTGGTGTATTACGGCATTCTGATTTTTCAGATCGATTCCGAGGCCATACGGTACGGCTTCAAGGGGCTGCCCCGGGAGAAACTGCCCGCCGTATGGAGCGTGCTGCGGCGCGGCTGGTATTATCTGGCGCCGCTGGGCGTGCTGATCTTCACGCTGGGGGTGCTCAAGTATTCCGCCCAGACCAGCATCCTGTACACCATCATCGCGCTGGTGATATGCAGCTGCTTTTCCGCGCGGACGCGCCTCACCCCGAAGCGGATTCTGGAGATTCTGGACGACACCGCCGCCGGGCTGGTCATGGTCATCCCCCTGTGCACAGGGATCGGCATCCTGGTAGGCGCGCTGAACATCTCCGGCATGGGAGGCGGGCTGGCCGGGGCGCTGGCGGATATCGCGGGCAACAGCCGCTTCCTGCTGCTGGCCATGACCGCGCTGGCCATTTTCGTCATGGGTATGGGCATGACCGCGCTGGCCTGCTATCTGCTGGCCGTGGCCATGCTGGTGCCTGCTCTGATCTCTGCCGGAGTGCTGCCCATCGCGGCGCACATGTTTCTGTTCTATTACGGAACCCTGTCCTTCATCACGCCGCCCGTGGCCATTGCCGCCTTCGTGGCGGCGGGCATAGCCGACGCGGACGCCACGCGCACGGGCGTACTCGCCACGCGGCTGGGTATTTCCGCCTTCCTGCTGCCCTGGTTCTTCGTCACCAACCCGGGCATCCTGTGGGTAGGAAGCGCGTTTGATATCGCGTTCGACTTCGCGGGCATATTTGTCAGCCTGATGCTGCTTTCCAGCGCGCTTACGGGGGTCATGTTCATGGAGATCGGCAGGCCGGTGCGGGCGCTGTTCGCTGTGCTTGGCGGCCTGTTTGTCGTGCCCATGCCTGCGGAATTCAATTATGTGCTGGTTCCCGTGTCCATCTGCGTCGTCGCCGCGTTCTGGCTGCGCGGCCGGAGGCGTTCCGCGTCTGCCGCGGGCGTGGAAGAAACCGGCCCCGCGGTATAATTCCATGTAGTTCTGTCCGAAAAAAGGAGGAGTTTTATGTTATTGTCGAAAATTTCAGGGAAGAGGCTCGCCGCCGCCATGCTGGCCGCCTGTCTGACCCCGTATCTGGCCGGAGCCCCCGCGTATGCAGCCGGGGAGGAAATCGCCTGGCCGAAGCGGCTGATCGTTTCCGCGCCGGCATCGGGCACGCCCGCCAGCATGATCATGGCGTCCATCGCCCGTGTTATCGAAAAGAATACCCCCATTCAGCGCGTCATCGTGCAGCCCATCGGCGGGATCAATAACTTTGCGCCCATGATGGAGAAAGGAGAGGTGGATATCGCCATCCACAGCGGCGCGGACGTGCTGGCGCACATGGCCGGGCTGGAGAAAAACCGCATGGGCTTCATGCGCACGCTGCTGCCCACCAGTACGCAGGCCTTTGTGGTGCTGACCACGCCGGACAAGGGGATTCACAATCTGGCTGATCTCCGGGGCAAGGTGGTGTATTCCCGCAACCCCGGCAATACCATGTTCGATCCTGTCGTCAAGGCGCTGCTTGCGGGCGCGGGGCTTGCGGAATCCGATCTCAAGGCCAATCTGACCAAGGCCAACAACACCGTGGCCGTGGCCGACGTGGTGGAAGGCAGAGCGGACGCGCTGATCATGCCGGCCATGACCAATGTGGTCATGGAACTGCGGCAGGCCAAGGACGAATGCCTGTTCATCACGCCTGCTGATGACCAGATGGCGGCTGTGAAGGGCGCCATGCCCCCGGGCTTCTATTTTGAAACCCTGCCCGCCGGTTCCCGCAGCTACGGCAATACGGACGAGGTGAAAAACGCCCCGATGTACCGCTCCGCCCTGCTGGTCAGCGAGAAGATGCCCAAGGCGCTGGCCGCCGAACTGGTGAAGGTGATCATGGAACACCGTGACGAATGGGTCGGGGTGCATGGCCAGGCGAAGGACTGGGGCGTCATGTCCCTTGGATTGCCGCCTCTGCATGAGGGCTCGCGGGAATATTTTGAAAGCAGGGGCCTGATCAGCGAAGAACAGAAGGCGGAACAGGAAAAGTTCTCCGCCATGCTCACCCCCGGGGAGTAAGTTCATGGAAGCGAAGAAATTCAGCGTGGAATGGCGGGATACGGACTTCCTTTGCGTGGGCGGGGGAATAGCCGGACTCATGGCGGCCATAAACGCCGCGGAACAGGGCATGGACTGCGTGGTGCTGGAGAAGGCGGATACCCGGCGCAGCGGGAGCGGCGGCCTGGGCAATGATCATTTCATCTGCTACATCCCCGAGGTTCACGGGGACTACGCCACCTTCATCAGCGATATCATGAAGCTCCAGAACGGCGACCGGCTGCGCCAGATGGGGCCGGAATGGGCAAAGTCCTTCTTCATGAAAACCTGGGAAATCGTCCGTCTGTGGGACGAGTGGGGCATTCCCATGAAGCATGAGGGCGGATACTACTTCGCCGGGCACGCGGTACCGGGCCGGACTCGCGCTTTCCTGAAATACAACGGCATCGATCAGAAGCCGATACTGACAAAGCAGGCGAGAAAGCGGGGGGTGCACATTCACAACCGCGCCATGGGCTATGAGCTGCTTCTGGATGATCAGGGGCGCGCGGCGGGCGTGTTCGCCGTGGATACCCGCGAATACAAGGCCTATGTGTACCGGGCCAAAGCCGTATGCCTGGGCACGGGCGCGCCGAACGGCGTCTTTCCCAACGCCAACCGGGGCGCGTGGGCCATGCGCACCAACCCGCTCAACCTGACCGGCGACGGGCGGGCCATGGCCTATCGGGCCGGAGCCGAGCTGTGCAATATGGAAATGCCCGGGCTGCATGCCGGCGTGAAATACTTCTGCCGCAACGGGCAGGCCACCTGGGAAGGGGTATTGCGCGACCGGGACGGCGTACCCATCGGCCCCTTCCTGGAGAAGCCCGATCCCCTGTACGGGGACATTACCATGGAAGTGAACAAGCGCCATATTGAAAGCTATACCAAGAGCGCGCGTTCCCCCGTGTATATGGACATGACCGGCCTGAGCCGCGAACAGCTCAACCTGATGGAGCATTGGCTGCGGCAGGAAGGCAATTCCACGCTGCTGCGCCACTTCCGGCAGGAAGGCATCGACATGATCGACACCGCCGTGGAATTTTCCACCTATGTGCTGAAGCTCCCCATTTCCAGCGGGATTGTCTTCAACGGCGGATCGGAAACATGCGTGCCCGGGCTTTACGCCGCCGGAGACGAAGGCTACGGCGGCATTTCCGGCGCGGCCGTCACCGGCTGGTGGGCGGCGGATTCGGCCCGCGCGTACGCGGAGGACAAAAGCCTTGCCGATGCCGGGCAGCTGGGGCCAAAAGTGGAGGAATGCCTGAACCTTGCGGAAGAACTGTGCGCCCGTGAAGACGGCGCGCACTGGCTGGAAGCCAAGATGGCCATGGAGAACATCGCCTGGGATTACTGCGGAGATCTGCGCTCCCACGCCATGCTGGAGGCGGGTCTGGCGCATCTGCGCCGCGTCCATGCCCGGGCGCGGGAAACGCTGAGGGCGGAAAACCCGCACGAGCTGACGTACTGCCTCGGCATGCTCAATCTGTTCGAGCTGGCCGAAACGATGTTCCTGATGGCGGACGAACGCAAGGAAAGCCGCGGCCAGCACCGCCGCGTCGATTATCCCCTTCAGAACCTCATGCTTGACGGCAAGCGTCATTTCATCCGCAAGAACGGCGGCGAAGCCGTCATGTCCTGGAGATAAGCCATGCCTCCCGTTATCAATAAAGACAAGTGCATCCGCTGCGGGCAGTGCGTCGACGTCTGTCCCATGGACGTGTTTTACGGCTCGAAAAAGGGCGAGACGCCCGTGGTTCGTTATCCTGACGAATGCTGGCACGCGGAAGCCTGTGCGCTGCAATGCCCCGCCGGGGCCATTGATTTCCGCATTCCGCTGTCCATCATGGTTCCGTTCCGCAAACTGCCGCATGAGCGCTGATTGCGGCGCGGCAAACGGCGCAGGGGAACCTGCGAGGGAGTGTTTCGGAGCATGTTCGTTCTGAAGTTGTAGTTTCTTTATAACATATTTCTACCAACTATAATACCAACATTTTTTCTGGCTTGCGGAGGACGCTATCAGCCTTCAACAGCCAGCCGCCAGATGCCGGGCAGGTGGAACGCCTCCCGGCATTTGATTTCCCCTGCGTCTGGCATGCCATCTTGCGAGGGCATCAGGTTCCCGACACAAGCCAACGCCACAGCAGCGCGAAATTCAAGGAATCGAATGTGGCAAACCATGCCAGGAGCAACATATGGATTTTTTTGCCCCGGATATGCTGTTCTTTCGCGCGCATGCGGATTTTTCCGGTCGCGGCATACTCACCGGATAACAAGGCGGCTTAAGAACTCATGATACGCTGTGCGGAACCGGCATTGCCGGAATCAAAAAGCATTCCGACAATGCACGTCTTCTTTATTTGCAGGAGAACCGCACATGGCCCGTCACCACCCGTCAGCTTCCGCAGCGCATCAACCGTCCGCACAGGCCGGCCGGCACGATGTGCCCGTCATCTTTGACGCCTTTGTTTCAGACATCTACCTGCCGCACGTCAAACTCCGCAAACGAAGCTGGGATGTTGATGAACGCATTGCCCGGCAGCATCTTTCCCCGACATTCGGCGACAGGCAGCTTATCGACATACAACGCCACGAAGTGGAGGACTGGCTGCGCGGGCTGTCGGGGAAAGGTTTGGCCCCGACCACCTGCAATCGCATTCTGGCTGTGCTGAAGACAATCTGTTCTCTGGCCGAAACGCGCGGCCTTCTGCCCGCGGGGCAATCACCGTGCAAGGGCGTGTCTTCCTTCAAAATTCACACGCAGCGGGAGCGCTATCTCTCGCGGGAAGAGGCACAACGGCTCATGCGGGCTCTGGAAAAAAGCGATCGTCTGGAAGCCTTTGCCATCCGCCTGCTTCTGCTGACCGGCGCGCGCAAGAGCGAAATTCTCAAGGCCCGCTGGGAAAACGTCCGTCTGGATCAGCGGCTTCTTACCGTGCCGCTGTCCAAGTCCGGCAGGCCGCGCCATATTCTTCTGTCCGACGCGGCTTTGGACATTCTTCGCGCCCTGCCCCGCACTTCCGGCAATTCGTGGCTGTTTCCCGGCCATGCGCCGGAAAAGCCGCTTTCCGATCTCTATCTCTTCTGGAACAGGCTCCGGCGGGAATTGGGGCTTGTCGATGTGCGCATTCACGATTTGCGGCATACCTTCGCCTCTTTTCTGGTGAATGCCGGGCATTCGCTGTACGAGGCGCAGAAGATGCTGGGGCACGGCGATCCCCGCACCACCATGCGCTATGCCCATCTGGGACAGGCGTCACTGCTGGCGGCGGCTGAAACCGTGAGTGGTTTTTTCATTCTGCCCGGATGTGGTGACAGAACACAGGATTTTTGTCCGTCGACCGACGGGAGAAAGCCTCTTTGGGAATCGGCGCACTCTGACCGCATAAGGAACGGACACAGGGAAACGGTACGATGCTCCCCGTGAGAAGAAGTCAACCGCAGGCGAAAAAGGAGGCATAAAGACTTTTCTGGCCGACGTTGAATGGCACCCGGACGTACCGGGCTGTGTTCGGCCGTATGCGGACTACTCATCGACAGACACACTGTCGATGAATCACTTTAAATCAATACATTAAAGCGCGTTTGTTGGCAATATCAGCTTCTGGAGAAAATTTTCCCTGTATCTCTTCCCTGGAAAAGTATCTGTAAATTCATCAGGTTGCATATCTTATTTTGTCTTTTTGTCCACAAAAAGTCGACAGTGTGTCTGTCAGTGATTCTTCCAAGTTTGCAACCAGACTTCACATGCCCTGGAGGAGGAAAACATGCCTGCCGCGCACACATCCACAGGTACACCCGGAAGTGCGGGATTCGGAACCGCCGCGCAGTTGCTGCGGGTGCGGGCTCAGAGCCTGAACCTTGTGGCGGGCGCTTTGAGCAAATCCTTTGCGGACTTTGCCGGGATGCTGGGAGCGGTTCCCGGGCGCATTCTGGTAGCCGGAGCCGGCGCCAATGACTGCGTTGCCCGCTATACCGCACGCAAGTTTTCCTCCTCCGGCATTCCGTCACTGTTTGCCGGAACGGATTCTTTCGGCGAAGGCGGGATCAGCTGGCTGGCATCTCCGGGCGATGCCATGTTGCTGTTTGCCGTCCGGGAAGAAGACGCGTTTCAGGAAGAGGTCATGTTTGCAACTTCCCGTATGGATATTCCCCTGTTCCTGCTCACGGATCAGGAAGATTCCCCGGGCGGGAACCACCACATCCTGAAATTGTCCGGCGCTGTGCCGCCTGACGGGGAGCGCGAAGTTTCTCCCCTGGTATATATGGCGCTTGGAGAAGCTCTGGCACGGGAGATACGCCGCATACGGGGCATGAAAGACTCCTCCGCGGATGCGGCAAAAACCCTGGGCGGCGGTCGCTTCCGCCGGGTGAGCGAGATCATGCGCAAGGGGGCTGAACTGCCTCTGCTGAAAGGGGACGCCGTTCTTGCCGAGGCGCGGACACTTCTGCGCAGACATGCGCCCTGCGTGGTGGGAGTGATGAAAAAGGACAAACTTTCCGGCGTGATCTCGGATGCGGATTTTCGCCGCATGGGCAGTCGCATAGAACTGGACACTCCGGTCACAAAGGCCATGCGCCCGCCTGCCGCCACGCTGGTCGAGGAAGATTCCGTGGCCGAGGCCCTGCGCCTGCTGCGCGAAAACGGCGCGGCCGCCCTGTTCGTGCTGCGGGAGCGCCGCCCCGTGGGCCTGGTTGGCCCCTATGACTGCCTGAAGGCGTGAAGGAGGAAATGTGAAAGTGGTCATTTTTGCCGGTGGAAGGGTTTTGGGCCTTTCCAGGGAGACGGGCGAGGCCGTGCGGATGCGGGAAGCGGCGGGGAGCGGGATATGACGTCGCAGACTCCCCGCATCTCCGTCATCATACCCGTGTATAACGCGGAGACATGGTTGCCGCGCTGTCTGGACAGCGTGATCAATCAGAGTTTTCGAGATATTGAGATCCTGTGCGTCAACGACGGCTCCACGGATCACTCAGCGCAAATCCTGCGCGAGTATGCGGCGAAGGACAGCCGAATCATTGTGTTGGAGCAAGAGAATTCCGGCGCCGGGGCGGCGCGAAACAGGGGCATTCTGGCGGCGCGGGGAGAGTTCATCAGCTTTGTGGACAGCGATGACAAGCTTCTCCCTGACGCTTACGCCCGTCTGATGCGCGTCATGACGGACGGCGTGGACGCCGTCTGCTTCGGCACCATTGAGCTGCGCGATGATCGGGAAGTGAATTCCGGCTATTTCCGCATCCCGTTCGAGGGCTCAAAAACAATGACGGATGACGAGCTGCTCCATCTCTCCCGTACAGTGTGGAACAAGCTGTTTCGCCGGGATATTGTTTTGGCAGACAAGGTTCTTTTTCCGGAACGATGCAGCTTTGACGACAATGCCTTTACCCTGAACTATTTCATCCGGCACAGAAATCTGTTTTTTTTGCCGGACAAGTTCTATGTCTATTATCGCCGTAAAGGGTCGCTCACGGCAAATGCGGAGCATCATGCCGGAGGAGCTTTTGAATATTTCAAGGCGCTGGATGCAGTACATGCGTATTGGGGCGATCGCCATATCATATCTCAACACTTTCCGTTGTTTGAACGACTTTGCGTAAAATTCTTCCGCGATTCCCTGAATATCAGTCTGCCTTTTGAAAGATCGGGCATTGTGTGGGAGATGAGCAGACGCCTCCAGGCATGGAAGCTGCCTCTTGAAGATAATGTCCTGCAAGATATGAGAGATGGAGCGTGCCATATCTATCTCGGCAAAATGTATCATAGAAGAAATATTCTGAATCTGAAGCCGCTCAAGGGGCTGCAAAAAATTCTGTTTATCGGCAATTCGGGAAGAGACGGAGTTCTGCGTCTCTTCGGTCAGGAAATCCTCCGCTGGAAAAAAAACTGAAGAGTGTGCAACAATGTCAACGATACTGGTCACGGGCGGAACGGGCTTTCTCGGAGCAAATCTCTGTCTGCGCCTGACGCGGGAAGGTCATCGCGTCATCTGCGTGGACAACAACTCCACAGGCAGACTGGAGAACGTGCGCGAAATCGCGGAGCATTCCAACTTTCGCTTCCTGCTGCATGACATCACCGAGCCGCTGCATATCAATGAGCCTGTAGCCCGAATCTACAACCTCGCCTGCCCGGCCAGCCCTCCCGCCTATCAGGGCAGGCATGCCATTCAAACCACCAGAACCTGCGTGCTCGGCGCCCTGAACATGCTGGAGCTGGCCAGGGCGCACAACGCGACCATACTCCAGGCTTCCACTTCGGAAATCTACGGCGATCCGCTGGAGCATCCGCAGGCGGAAAGCTACCGGGGCAACGTCAATCCCATCGGGGTGCGCGCCTGTTACGACGAGGGCAAGCGCTGCGCGGAAAGTCTGTTTTTCGACTACGCCCGTCAGGAGGGCGTGGATATCAAGGTCATCCGCATTTTCAACACCTATGGCCCGCTCATGGATCCAAACGATGGGCGCGTTGTCAGCAACTTTATCTGTCAGGCTCTCGCCGGGCGGGATTTGACCGTGTACGGCGACGGCAGCCAGACCCGATCCTTCTGCTACGTTGATGATCTCATTGAAGTCATGATCCGCATGATGAACTCCCCCAAGGGCTTTACCGGGCCGGTCAACACGGGCAACCCCGGCGAATTCACCATACGCGAGCTGGCGGAACGGGTGCTGGCGGAAACCGGATCGCATTCGCGCATTGTTTACAGGGGGCTTCCTCTTGATGACCCCGCGCAACGCCGTCCGGACATTGGCCTTGCTCGAGAAAAACTGGGCTGGGAACCCGCCGTTCAACTGAGCGAAGGGCTGAAGCGCACCATTCCCTATTTCAGAACGAACATCGCCCGTTTTCGGGGAGAGGATTGATATGAACGTATGCATCATCGGAACGGGCTATGTGGGCCTGCCTACAGGCGTGGGTCTGGCGGAGCTGGGCAACAGCGTGACCTGTGTGGATCGCGAAAGCTCGAAAATCGAGGCGCTGCGGGCGGGCAGGGTGACGCTCTATGAAGCCGGTCTGGAAGAACTTTTCCACAAAAACGTCGCCGCGGGGCGTCTGCATTTCACCACATCCATGAAAGAGGGCGTGGAACAGGCGGATCTGGTGCTCATCGCTGTGGGCACACCGCCGCATCCCGTCACCCGTGAGGCGGACATGAAATATGTCCATGCCGCGGCCACCGAGCTTGCGGAATACCTGAAGGGCTATACCGTGATCGCGGACAAGTCCACGGTTCCCGTGGGCACCGGGGACGATATCGAAGTGCTGATCCGCAAGAAAAACCCGCAGGCGGATTTCGATGTGGTCTCCCTGCCGGAATTTCTGCGCGAAGGCTTTGCCGTACACGATTTTTTTCACCCGGATCGCGTGGTTGTCGGCGCGAATACGGAGCGGGCTGTCGAGGTGATCAGGCGGCTGTACCAGGCGTTGCCGGATGCGCCTCTGCTGTTTGTGAAGCGCCGTTCGGCAGAGACTATCAAGTACGCATCCAACGCCTTTCTGGCCATCAAGATTCACTACATCAACGAAATGGCCGATTTTTGCGAAAAGGCGGGCGCGGATATCCACGAAGTGGCGCGGGGCATGGGGATGGACAGTCGGATCGGCCCGCGTTTTCTGCAGCCCGGCCCCGGTTACGGCGGCAGCTGCTTCCCCAAGGATACCATGGCCCTGGCGTATATGGCGCGGCAGAATGATGTGGACATGTCGCTGGTGAAGGCGGCCATTGAGGGCAACCGGAAACGCAAGAAGCAGATGGCGGAACGCATCCTGGGGGCCGTGGCGGATGTGGAGGAACCGCGCATCGCGGTTTTGGGTTTGGCCTTCAAGGCGGGCACGGATGACTGCCGCGAAAGCCCGGCTGTGGAGATCATCGCTCATCTGCTGGAAGGCAGGGCCAAAGTGACAGCCTATGACCCCAAGGCGATGGATACGGCCCGCGCCTTGCTGGGGGACAGAATCAGCTATGCTGAAAGCATGTATGAGGCGCTGGAAGGCGCGGATGTGATCGCCATTCTGACAGAGTGGGAAGAATTCAAGTCGCTGGATTTGGAACAGGCAGCCAGGATTATGCGACACAGGAGAATTATGGACTACCGCAGCTTGCTGGATGCTGCTGCGACTGAGAAACATGGGGTCAGTTATCAGGGAATTGGAGGTTAGTGTTGTGTCCTAAATTTATTTCATCTTTTATGAAACACAAAAATATCATATTAGAATTGAGTAGTATTTATAATTTTGTTTTTTAACCCTTATCCATACATTAATGGAAATTTAGAGGAGATATCTATATGGAAGAAGAAACAAAATATAAAGACATAATTCCTGTTGTTCTATCCGCTGATAACAATTATGCACCATATTTAGGAGTATGTATACAATCAATTATTTCTAATTCTTCCGATGAAAACCGCTATAATATATATATTTTAAATATAGATTTATTACATAGACAAATAATTTTGGGATTTCAGAAAAAAAATATATCTATCACATTTATAGATATGAATCCATTTATAAAAGGATTACATAGTCTATTTTCATGTACAAAAGCGGAAAATAATTTTTATACTCCTGAAACATACTTTAGATTATTTTTGCCAAAAATATTTAATGAATACGATAAAATTATTTATCTTGATTGCGATATGACTATTTTAAAAGATATTGCATGTTTAATTAATGTTGATATTGGTGATAATTTTGTCGGTGTAACACATGACTTGAGTTTATTATTTTCATCATATAGATATTCTCCATGGGATAAAGAATTAAAAAAATATATGAATAATATTTTAAATGTAAAATCTAGTAATTATTTCCAAGCAGGAGTCATGATATGGAATTTAAAAAAATGCAGGGAACATGATTTAACTAATTTATTTTTGAATAAATTGCAAGAAATAGGAGTACCAAAATATGTTGACCAAGATGTTATGAACTCTGTATTTAACGGTACTGGTATATTTTGGATAGATCAAAGATGGGATGTAGCATGGGATATATTTATATGGTATAAAGATTATTTATATTTGATTCCAGAATATTATGTAAATCAATATAAAAAAAGCATATCAGATCCATGGATTATTCATTACACATCTGGTATAAAGCCATGGAATTCTTTTAGAATAAAGCAGAGTGAGTATTTTTGGAAATATGCAAGAATTTCTCCCTTCTATGAAGAAATTTTATATAAAAATTTAAAAAATAATATTCAAAATATTGATGTATCACTTATTCATGATGCAATAAATTTTTCAAGAATTAAATTTAATTATTATAAATGTAAAATTTTACAAAATATAACATTTGGAAAACGTCGTACTCATTACAAGAATAAAAGAAAAATATTAAAAAATAAAATTAAACAGGTCAAACAATTTTTGAATCAGTCATAACTACATAATTTATATTTAATTCTGGTGGTATAATAAACGAAATTAGGGAACAATATTAGGAAATAAGTTTGAATTAAAATATATGTACGCTGTGATAGAGCATATAGCACATAATTTTAGAGAACAGGGAAACCTCCCAGCTTTGCTGGGGACTGGCAGAGTTTGGCTTTAATGTGAGGGATTATGATTGGTCTTTCTGAATTTCGTATGTTATTGCGTAAACTCTTATTTAGTAGTAAAATAACTAATAATTTAATGAGGATAGATTGTTTATTTGATGAATTATGTAAATTAAATGACAAATTAGAAGACTTGAGTAAAGAAATTAATTGTATAAGAAAAGAAATTATATATAATAATGATAAATTTATATCTTACCAAGAAAAGTTATTAAATGAGTTTAGTAATATAAAATATACTCAAAGTAATTTATTTATGTCTTTAAGTGTGAATGATTTACATCAGAAAGTATTTCCAAAATATAGAAATATAAACACAGGTAAAAATGTGGTGTTAATAGCACCAGGTCCAAGCTTAAATTTTTATAAGCCAATAGAAAATTCTATTCATATAGGTGTTAATAGGGCATGCTTATTTGATAAAGTGCAATTAGACTATTTGTTTGTAATTGATTACAAAGTTACAAAAAATTTTTTTAATAAAATAAAATCATATCCTAATTGTAAAAAATTTTTAGGAGCCTTTTTTAATATAGGAACTGATATTTCGATTCCGTTTTTTGAAAAAGAAGGACAAGATATTGAAAATTACTTTATAGATTGTAATAATTTCGACTATCAAGAAAAATTTTATCCGGATTTATCAACTTCTCCCTTGCCCTCATTTTGGTCTGTCACATTTAGCGCCTTGGCGTTTGCGTTGTGGACAAACCCCAAAAAATTATATCTCGTTGGCTGTGATGAGAGTGATTTTGAGAGCTATGAATACTTTAATGGTGAAAAAGCGATATTACCTGATAATGTATCAGGTTTTAAAGAAAATCATAAAATTAAGCATGCTCAAGGTTGGAAAGAGCTAAAAAGATTTGCAGAAGTATATTATCCAACTACAGAAATCATTTCAGTAAATCCGGTTGGGTTGAGAGGGATGTTTAAGGATTTATACACTATAACACACTAAACATAGAGGCATACATCATGAAAGTCTATGCTTTTGTACCAGCGAAAGGAACATCTGAGCGAGTAGCCAATAAAAATATGAGATTTTTAAATGGCGAGCGCCTTTACATACGTGCATTAAAAACATTATTAAAATGTAATGAAATAGATAAAGTTTTTTTAGATACAGAAAATGAAGAGATGTATAGGTTGGCAGATTACCTTCCAATTGAATTTATGAAACGAGATAGATCCCTTGCTGATAATACAACGGACGGTCATGCTCTTTTTTTGAATGAAGTAAATAAATATCCTGATGCTGATATATATACAAATGCTATGTACCTCTCCATTTATCAAGTCAGAAACTATTGATAACGCAATAAAATTATTAAAAGAAAATAATAAATACGATTCAGCCATATTGATGAAAAAAGATAAATATTATTTTTGGAATGATGATGTTCCATCATACGATATATCACATATACCTAACAGTAAAGATTTGCCTGAAACAATTACGGAATCTATGGGGTTATATATTATAAGAAAAGATGCGGCGCTTCATCTGAAAAGACGGTATGGTAATTCACCATATTTTATCTGGGGAACGCTGGAAGAACTGATTGACGTGAATACTCCGGAAGATTTTTCATATGCTGAAACTTTTGCACGTGGCATGAAAGAAAATGAAAATAAAAAATTGAAAATGTTAAAACATTTTTTGACATCAGCTGCACTGTCAGACTTGCTGGATGATATGAAAATTGAAAAAAATGAAGTTTGTGGATCTGTTATTTCTAATTTCAAATGTAATATTAATGGAATAAAAATATTGGGAAGAGCAAATACATTAAGACTCAAAATGCTTAATGAAAATGAAGATTTTCGAGGAATATATGATGCGCTCAAATCATATGATGGAATATCAGAAAATGATGTCATATGTGTTGAGAATGAAGTTCCACAATATGCATATTTTGGAGATTTAAATGCTAGACTTGCAATAAGATCTGGCGCCTGTGGAGCAATTATTAATGGTAATACCAGAGATATGTTTGAAACAAAAAAGCTCAATTTTCCAGTCTTTTGCAAAGGCTATAATTCACAGGATGTCCGTCGCCGTGCAACAGTAGATTATATAAATAAGCCGATAAAATTTGGAGATGTAATTATTCATCCTGGAGATTTGGTATTTGCTGATGATGTTTCTATTGTTATCTTGTATCAAAAATACGAATATGAAATTATAGAAAGAGTTATTAATACACTTATAAACGAAAAAAACATCATAAATGATATAATATCCAATAAAAAAGTTAATGAAATATGTGAAATAAGAGGAACTTTTTAGTATTTTCCATACAGGAGGATTGTTATGAAATTTGATGATAAAGATATAATTGAAATACGCGGCCTCAACTCTAATAAAGTATGGGATTATGAAAATGGATGGTTGTGGTTCTCTTCTCCATTACGCATGAGTAAAATTATTGCCCGTTATGAATTGTATAAGCGTTGTATTAATTTACCTGGATGTTGTGCTGAATTCGGTGTCTATAAAGGCAATTCTTTATTTCAAATTGCTACTTTTCGACAAATTCTTGAATTTTCAGAAGCGCGTACTATTTATGCTTTTGGCTGCTTTGGAAGTTTCCCGAACGATGGAATCAAGGATACGGAAGATAAAAAGTTCATTACCAGATTTTCTTGTGAAGGAGGCGATGCTACCAATTTTTCAGATATGATTAAACTTATAAATCATAAGGGGTTTAAAAATATATTTTTGATTGAGGGAGATGTTCGAGAAACCTTTTCTGATTTTCTATCCGAAAATCAACATATCCGCTTTAATTTTGTACACCTTGATATGGATGTATACGAACCTACCCTATTTGTATTAGATAAAATTTATGATAGATTAGTTAAAGGAGGAATAATAATGATTGATGATTATAACTTTGTTTCGGGGGCAACAAGAGCTGTTGATAAATTTTTATCAAGTCATCAATATTTAACTATTGAAAAACTTTCAATTTGCCATACTCCTTCATTCATTATCAAGCCTAATTAATAAAAGGTATTGAGTAATTAAGATAACCTGAAAAGGCTATAAAGCTTGTGATATCAATGAAAAGTAAATATGCGTATCGTCCGGAATCTCCGATAAAAGGGGAAATTGATGAAAACTGTTTTGAAGCCCGAAGAATCAGAGGTGTCCAAGGTCGTGGTGCGGGGGGAACTCCCTTGTTTTTGTTTTGTTCAAAAGAAATGATCGCATCGACAAAAGAAGGCTGTCTACCTGCTTGTTTTTACCATGCTCAGAGAGCGCCCTCTCGGTTGATCAAGACCCATTGTTGAATGCAAAACGGCAGTTTCAGGAGAAAGTTATGATTCTGGTAATGGGAGGAGCCGGGTACATCGGCTCTCATACGACAAAGCATTTGCTTGATAGCGGCTGCGAGGTGGTTGTGGCGGATAATCTGGTTTATGGGCATCGCCAGGCGGTTGATGCCCGGGCCAGGTTTTGTCATGCGGATTTGCTGGACATATTTTCCCTGCAAACATTGTTTGCAACGTATCATATTGATGCCGTTGTCCATTTTGCCGCATTCGCTTACGTTGGCGAAAGCATGGCCGATCCGGCAAAATACTATGCCAATAATGTGGTTGGCACGATCAATTTGCTGAATGTCATGCAGGCTTTCAGAGTTGAAAAAATAGTCTTTTCCAGCACCTGCGCGACGTACGGCGAGCCGCTCCATACCCCGATCGATGAGCGGCATCCGCAACTGCCGATTAATCCTTATGGCCGCAGCAAGCTGGCAGTTGAGCAGATACTTGAGGATTACCGACGCGCGTATGGTCTGAAGTACATCGCCTTGCGGTATTTCAATGCGGCCGGATGTTCGGCCGATGCCAGCATGGGCGAAAGCCATACCCCGGAAACCCATTTGATACCCCTTGTTTTGAAGGCCATTACCGGTGAGCGGGATGTCGTCAAGATTTTTGGAACGGATTACGATACTCCCGACGGCACCTGCATCCGTGATTATATTCATGTTGAGGATTTGGCGCTGGCGCACAGACTGGCGCTGGAAAAGCTGGACAGCTTCAGCGGATGCCTCAATCTGGGTGCTGGTGTCGGAACTTCGGTCAGGGAGGTTATTGTTGCGGCCGAAAATGTCAGCGGTCAAAAATGCCCTGTAGAGTACGCCCCGCGCCGCGAGGGCGATCCGGCCAAACTGTTTGCCGATAAGCGCAAGGCAGAAGAAATTCTGGGGTGGAAGCCGAGATATACCGACATGGAAGATATAATCCGCACTGCCTGGAACTGGGAAAAAAGCAGAAAATTTTAGACCAGGGCAAAAAAACGCTTTGCCGAAGAGTTCGGCGTGCCATTCCCGCGCCACATCTTCAAAGGATTTGCGGGCCGCTTCCTCATCGTCGGGGACGCCCCCTGTGCCGTTCTACAGTTTGCATGTATTCCCGCGCGACAGCTCGCTGCGGATTTTTTCGATGAGCGCGGAAGCCTGCGGGCTGAGATGCTTGTGACGGCGCATGAGGATGCCGCAGCGCACGATGGGCAGCACGCCGTCCAGCGGGTAGGACACAATGTCGTCCCAGGCCGTGCCGTAAGAGCTGGCCATGAGGCACATTTCGTCCATGACGGCCACGCCCAGCCCCTGTTTCACATAGCGCAGCATGAGATGGTAATTGTTGACGCTGAGCACGATGTTCAGCGGATGCGGCAGAGAGCGCAGGGTGGTGTCAAAATAGGGGTCGCCGCTTTCTTCCATGTTTTCGGCGAGAAAGGAAATAAAGGGCAGATCGGCGATATCCTCCGCCGTGGGGTGTTCGGGCAGGCGGTAGTCATTGTCGCGCGGGGCAATGAGCAGCGGACGGGAGGTAAAGAGTTCCTCCAGATCGCAGTTCGGCGCTTCGGCGGTCATGCCCGTGAGGCCGAAATCCACGCGGGAACTCGCCACATCGTCCACCACCTCATAGGTCAGCGCGCGGCGAACCTTGATGCGCACTTCAGGGTGCGTCTTGCGGAATACGGAGATGAGGCCCACCACCTGCGCGGAGAAGGGCAGATTGCTGGAAATGCTCACCGTGCCGCGCAGAATGCCGGAAGGCGAGCTGATATCCGACTTCATGCCCCGCAGCAGCTCAAAGGTGGAAATGGTCCATTCCAGAAGGCGCTGCCCTTCCGGCGTAATGTGCAGGCTTTTCCTGTAGCGGTCGAACAGAACGGTGTTCAGCGCCTGTTCCAACTGCCGGATTTGCCAGCTGATGGTGGAGGGGTTACGGTTCATGAAGTGTGCCGCCTTGCGGACACTGCCGGTTTGCGCTGTGTAGTAGAAGCCGCGTAATTGCTGAAAAAAATCTCCGCTGAGTTCTTCAATCATGACGCTCTCCCTGCCCCGTATCGTCCCTTGGCGGCGGGTATACCTTCCGCCGGGCGCGGCTTGCCGGTAAGGCACGAAAATTGCTCGCTTTACGGCGCGGCCAAACCGCGATTTGCTCGCAATTTTCGGGACTGCTGAGCTTGCCAGCAATCCGTGTTTGATTTCATCAAACAATAAATAAATCCTTTTGATTTGACAACACAGGTGCGTATAGAGATTATTTTCACAACAGGAGGATATTATGGCTCGTATTTCTTTCAAATCTTTGGCGGCATGTATACTGACCCTCGGCCTGTGCGTTCCGGCCCACGCGGCGGAAGTGGAAATTCAGGCGGGCATCTTCGGCGGCACGCTCTATCAGATGAGCTATGCCCTGACGGAAATTCTCAAGGCGTACGCGCCCGAGATCAAGGCCACGGCCGTGGAAACCAACGGTACCGGCATGGGCATCACCAAGGCTTCGCAGGCGCCGGAACGCCGCATCGTGGCGGGGACGCTGATTCCCGTAATGGAGGCCCGCGCGGGCGTGCCCCCGTACAAGAAGGCGTTCACCGGGCTGAAGCTCATCGGCAACATGAGCGAAAATGTACAGACGCTCATCACCTTCACCCCGGAAATCAAGACGATTGACGATCTGAAGGGCAAGAGGGTCGGCCTTGGGCCCAAGCCCACGGTGCTTGGTCATAACCATGCCTCCATCGTGAGCGCGGCCAGTTCGGACCCCAAGTCCATCAAATTCGAATACATGAACTGGGGCAGCATGCGTGACGCCATGCTCGACGGCTCCATCGACGCCATGATTCTGTGCGCCAGCACCCGGCAGACCCCGCCCTGGGTTCCTGTCGCCGTGTACGGAGAACTGGTCGCCTCGCGCGGCAACCCGCAGTTTATCAACATTCCGGCTGAAGCGGTAGACAAGGCCTCCGCTTCTGACAAGGTGGTGTACGAAGTCAAAGCCGTGCCCGCCGGGGCCATTGCCGCCAACGTCCCCCCCGCGGATGTGCCGGCCTGGCGTGAATTGCTCGGCATTTACGCCTTTGATGAACTGGACGATGACACCGCCTACACCATCGCCAAGGTGCTGTATGAGCATTGCGGCGACATGGCGACCTATTCCGCCGCCGCCAAGGGCGTGTGGCCCGAACTTGTCGTTCCCACCGTGCCCGATGACATGGTGCATCCCGGCGCTCTGCGCTTCTACAAGGAAAAGGGGCTGCGCTAGCGTTCCCCCGCGCGCCGGGCGCGTTTTCTCCAGGCCCGGCGCGCATCACTTCTTCCCCTTGAAATGTTGGAGGGCGTTCCGCCCCCATTTCCCCGGCAGAGCGCGGAGCGGCGTCCCGCGCGGGATGAAAGGTCGGGGGTCTGATTCCGCGCCCTCCGTCCGCATCCGCACAAGAGAGGAATTCATGGAAACGGCGAAAACAAACGTGGTACGCATGCTTATGGTGGGCGTGGCCCTGCTTATGGCGCTGTACCATCTGGTATATACCCAGTGGATGCTCATCGGCCCCATCCAGCACCAGAACCTGCATTACATGATGGCCCTGGTACTGGTGTTTCTGTGGGCTTTTACCAAGCAAAAGACGACGTTCGGCAGGGCGGTGGTGGTTGTGCTCATCGGCCTGTCCATTTACGCCACGGCCTACATGTTTCTGAACTACAGCGGCCTGCAGGAAGAACGCGGCCCCATGCTTGACCTCACGGGGCAGGACATGTTCGTGGGCGTGCTGCTGGTGGGGCTGGGCATTGAGGCTTCCCGCCGCTCCTTCGGCTGGGTGTTCCCCATCGTGGCCATGTGCTTTATCGCCTATGCCGTGTTCGGGCATAATCTGCCCGGCCCGCTGCAATCCCCCAATATCGGAATAGACGAGCTGCTTGTCAGCTACGGGCTGGATCTGTCCGGCGGCATTTACGGCCAGGTGCTCGGCATCAGCGCCAATTACATTTTTCTGTTCGTGCTGTTCGGCAGTCTGCTGGGCGCCACCGGGGCCTCGCGCTTCTTCAATCAGGTAGGCATGCTCACCGGCAGCAGGCTGGACGGCGGCCCGGCCATTACCGCCGTGGTGTCCAGCGCGCTTATGGGTTCGGTCACGGGCAGCGTCATGGCCAACGTGGCGGCCACCGGGGCCTTTACCATTCCGCTGATGAAGAAGGTGGGCTACAAGCCCTATCAGGCCGGGGCCATTGAGGCCGCCGCGTCTTCGGGCGGACAGATCATGCCGCCCGTCATGGGGGCCACCGCCTTTGTCATGGCCGAACTGGCCGAAGTGCCCTATGTCACGGTTATGGCGGCGGCGCTTATTCCGTCCATCCTTTATTTCCTCTCCGTAGGGCTGTATGCCCAGCTTCAGGCCAAGCGCCTGGGTATCCGGATGACCCCGGAGGACATCGAAAATTTTTCCCTGCGCGCCTTTCTGCACGACGCCCCCATTTTTGTACTGCCCCTGCTGGCCATCATCGCCCTGCTGGTCATGGGCTACAGCCCCATGTTCACGATTTTCTGGGCCATGATGCTGCTGCTCGTGCTCAACCTTATCGACATCGTCACCACGAAAAAGTACGATCAGCTTAAAAAGGTGCTTCCGGCCTTTATCGACGGTGCCGTCACCGGGGCCAAGATCGGCGTCACCTGCGCCGTGCTCGGCCCGATCATGACCACCGTGACCAAGACCCTGCTGGGCATCAAGATTCCCCAGCTCATTGTCATGTGGTCCGGCGGCAGTATTCCTCTGGCCCTGTTCATCACCATGTGCGTATGCCTGGTGCTGGGCATGGGCGTGCCCACGCTGGCGGCCTATCTGCTCGTTTCCATGGTGGGCATTCCGGTGCTGGTCAACATGGGCGTCCCCCCCTTCGCGGCCCACATGTTTGTGTTCGTGTTCGCCTGTTTCTCCTGCCTGACCCCGCCCATCGCCATTGCGGCGCTGCCCGCGGCGGGCATAGCGGAGTCATCCTACATGCGCACCGCTCTGGAAGCCTCCATGGTCGGGGCGGTGGGCTTCGCCATTCCTTATCTGGTGGTGGGACGCCCGGCGCTCATGCTCGGCCAGGGGCCGCTGGCGGAAACCCTTGCGGTTACCGTGGTGGGCGCGTTCACCGTGTTCGCCTTCTGCATGATGATTACAGGCTACGGGCTGCGCGCGCTCCAGGTCGCGGAGAGGGTGGGCCTCGGCCTTGTCGTCGTGCTGTGCGGATTCTGGATCGGAATGGGCAATCTTAAGCTGCTTCTTTCCGGGATATGCCTTTTCGCCGGGCTCATTATTCTCCAGCTCCGGGGACGCGCGCGTCTGTCCGTCTGAGCCTGTTCAATTTGCGTCAGGTTTCCCCATGTCCCGCACAGGAGGGAAACCGGCCATAAAACCATAAAGGATAGTTTGATGAAAGTTTCGACGCATCCGCTCGGCACGCTGATTGAAACCGACGTGCTCGTGATAGGTTCCGGCGCTTCCGGCTGCGGCGCGGCCATCGGCGCGAAGGAGCAGGGTCTTGATGTCGTGCTCATGGACAAGGGCAAACTGGAAAGTTCCGGCTGCATCGGCGGCGGCAACGACCATTATATGGCCATCATGGACGAAAAGGACACGCCGTTCGATTCCGCGGATGATCTGGTCAAGTTTTACGCCAAGCCCCTGAACGGCTGGACGCCCGCCATGCTGACCAGCGGCTGGTACAATCACATGCGGTCCATCCTCGGCATGCTGGAAAAGGGCGGCGTGGATTTCGGCAAAAGCTCCGACGGCCGTTATCACCGCACCCAGGGCTTCGGCCAGCCCGGCACATGGTGGTGTCACATCGCCAACGGCATGACCATCAAGCGCGTCATGGCCCGCATCGTGCGCGATCGCGGCGTGAACGTGCTGGATCGGATCATGGCGGTGAAAATTCTTACGGACGGCGGCAGAGCCTGCGGCGCTCTGAGCTGGAACGTGAGCACGGGCGAATATGTCATTGTGCGCGCCAAGACCGTGGTTTCCGCCCAGGGGCGTTCCGCCACGCGCGGTTTCAACAACTCCACGCACAACCCCTATAATGTGTGGATGTATCCCTACAACACCGGCGCGGGCGTGGTGCTGGGCTATGATGTCGGCGCGGCGGTGACGGAACTGGATACCTACCAGCGCGCCACCATGCTGCCCAAGGGCTACGGCTGCCCCGGCATGAACGGCATCAACAGCTCCGGCGCGCATGAAATCAATGCGCTGGGTGAGCGCTTCATGGGCAAATATGACCCCATGTGGGAAAACGGGGTGCGCAACAATCAGATTCAGGGCACCTTCCAGGAGCAGCTTGAAGGTTCCGGGCCTCCTTTCTATATGGACATGCGGCACGTTGATCCCGAAGTGGTGCATGAACTTCAGTATATTCTCATGCCCGGAGACAAGGCTACCTTCGGCGACTGGGCGGACTGCACGGGCACGGATTTCCAGCACAAGCTGCTGGAGGTGGAAATCGGCGAACTGATTTTCGGCGGAACCATTGCGGTGAACGACGAGTTTGAAACGTCTGTCCCCGGCCTGTTCTGCGGCAGTATTTTCCTGTACTGCTCCGGCGCGATGTGCGGCGGGTATGAAGCCGGCCGCCGCGCGGCGCTCAAGGCTTCCGGCATGTCGGAAGCCGGCCGCGTGGATGAGGCTCTGGCCGCACGGGTAAAGGATGAGGTGTTCGCTCCCCTGCGGGCGGATCGTGATGACGACTCACTTTCCTATCAGGAACTGGAAGAGGCCGCCCGCAACGTCATGATGTACTACATGGGCTTCCGCCGTTCCGTGGCCGGCATGGAACGCGCGCTGGAAAAAATTCGCTTCCTTTCCGGTCAGATTCCGCGCCTGCGTGCGGAAACGCTGCGCGATCTCATGCGCTGCCATGAATCGCGCGAGGTGCTCAAGGTGTGCGAACTCGCCATCGAGGCCACCATGGAACGCAGGGAAACCGGGCGCTGCGTCTACAAGGTCGCGGACTACCCCGCGCTCAACCCCGACATGGCCAAACCCCTGCTCCTGCTGAAGGGCGAAAAGGGAACCGTGTTCCAGTGGGGCAAGGCCCCGCTGCTCTAGCCATTTGACCTGAACGTGGGGCTCCGCCCCACACCCTTCAAGGGGGCGGCGCCCCCTTGACCTGCATCATAGTATCCGTCTCGCGCGTAGCCGCGAGACAGATACCGAGGGCGCGGGGGCATCATGCCCCTGCCGAGGGGTTCGGGGGCGAGTAGCCCCCGGTATCTGAAAGGAGTATCATCATGCCGCCTAAATACAGCAGAGAAATCACCAGGCCCGTCGCCTTCGGTGACAGCCTCAAGGAACAGTTCCGCACATCGCCCTGCGAGCACGCCTGCCCCGCCGGGAATCCGATCCAGAAAATGCAGGCGCTTGTCGAAAAAGGCCTGTTCGGGGAAGCCCTGCGTTACCTGCGGGCAAAGAACCCCTTTCCCGGCGTGACGGGCCGCGTATGCCCGCATTTCTGCCAGAGCAAATGCAACCGGGGAGAATTCGACTCCTGCGTGAATACCCGCGCCCTGGAGCGTGCAGCCTACGACCTTGCCCCGCGCGGCTCCGCGCAGTTCAAGCGCCGTCCCGCCACAGGCAAAAAGGTCGCTGTCATCGGCGGTGGCCCGGCCGGGCTTACTTCAGCCTATTTTCTGGCCCTGCTCGGTCATGACGTTACCGTGTATGAAGCCAATCCCGTGCTGGGCGGCGTGCCCCGCTACGGTGTGCCGGATTTCCGCCTGCCCCGCGATGTGGTGGACAGGGAAGTGGGCTGGGTGCTGGAAACAGGCGTGCGCGCCCGCGTAAACACCATGGTGGGCAGGGATGTGTCGTTTGCGGAACTGCGCTCCGCCCATGACGCGGTTATCGTGGCCACCGGCACGCCGAAGGAAAATTCCCTGCCCATTCCCGGCGCGGAAACGGCGGTAAAGGCTGTGGAGTTTCTGCGCGAGGCCGCGCTGGGGGCTCGCCCCCGCGTGGGCAGGCGCGTTGTGATCATGGGCGGGGGCGGCGTGGGTTTTGACTGCGCCTTCACCGCCCGCCGTCTGGGCGCGGAAGAGGTGCATGTCATCTGCCTGGAAAAGCAGGGCGAAATGCGCGCGCCGGAGGAAGATCTGACGCAGGCGCGGGAAGAGGGCGTGATTATCCACAATTCCTGCACCATGTCCGCCATTCGCGTGAAGGAAGGCCGGGCCGCGGCCGTCGAGTATTACGAGGTGGCCGCGTGCCGCTTTGATGAAGCGGGCCGTCTTTCTCTGGAACCCGTGCCCGGCGGTGAACACACGCAGGAATGCGATACCGTGATCTTTGCCGTGGGCATGAAGACGGATCTGGAATTCATGGGAACGGACAGGCCGGCTCTGACCCCGCGCAACTGGATTGTGACGGACGGAAGCCAGGCCACGTCTCTGGCGGGCGTATTCGCCGCCGGGGACGTTTCCTCCGGCCCCGCCTCCATTGCCGGAGCCGTGGGCGACGGACGCCGCGCGGCCTTTGCTGTTCATGCCCTGCTGACCGGAGAGGATGCCCGCGTTTGGACGATTAATGACGAGGATGCCCTTGAGCCGCGCGACGACATGGCGGGACGGGAAGCCCCGTATGTGGTGCCCTTTGCGGAAATTTACGGCATCAGCCAGTATGAACGGGAAGAGCCGCAGAAGCAGGCCTGCGCCAACCGCCTGGATTTCAGTGAAATCAACGCGGGCTACACGCGCGAGCAGGCCATGACGGAAGCCGCCCGCTGTTTCCACTGCGGCCATTGCAAGGGCTGCGGCACCTGCGTGGACGACTGCCCCGGCTATGTGCTGGAACTTAAACATCTGGAAGACCGTGATCGCCCCGAAGTGGCCTTCGGCGACGAATGCTGGCACTGCGCCAACTGCCGTACCAGCTGCCCCACCGGGGCCATAGGCTTCCGCTTCCCCCTGCGCATGCAGGTGTAACCCCGCGGCGTTCCGCCGCACCGGCCTGTTTCCCGCCGTTTCGAGCCCGGCGGGAAACGGGCTGCATCCGAAATCCAGAATGTCCCGGCGCAATTGGCTGTGTTAAACTTTCCGGTTGACGGGCTCATCGGCAAACGTTCCGCAAGCCCGAACCGGGCGGCAACATGCCGCAAGGAGATACAATATGAATCTTTCCCGTCGTTCGTTTGTCCGGGGTCTGTCGGTCGTTTCAGCCTCGGCCCTGCTTCCTTTCCCCCTTCGGGCCCTTGCGCAGGAAGGCCCGGTGGTGCAAACTCCCCGCGGGGCCGTGCGGGGCGCGGTACAAGACGGCGTGCATGTGTTCCGGGGGGTGCCCTGCGGAAAGAACCCTTATGAGGGGGCGCTGCGGCTGGCGGCTCCGGAATATGTGGACGCCTGGAGCGGCGTTGTGGATGCGCTTGAGCCGGGAGGTGTTCCTCTTCAGTTCTCGCGCGATTTCCCCGGCGGGGTCAAGGGAGGCGGCGACTGCCTGCGCCTGAATATCTGGACGCCCGAGCCCGGCGCGACGAAATGCCCGGTGATGGTCTGGATACCGGGCGGCGGCAGCACGAGCTGCGACAACAATGACCCGCGCTACGACGGCACGGCCTTTGCGCGGGACGGCGTGGTGCTTGTAACGATCAATTACCGGGTAAATGTGGACGGTTTTCTGAAAATCCCCGGAGCGACCGCGAATATTGCCCTGCGGGACATGATGTTCGCGTTGCGCTGGGTGAAAGAAAACATCGCGGCCTTTGGGGGCGACCCGCACAACGTGACCGTGTTCGGGCAATCCGCCGGGGCGACGCATATCACCTCGCTGCTGGCCTCTCCGTTGTCGCGGGGGCTGTTCCGGCGGGCCATACTGCAAAGCCCGGCCGCGCTGGCCCAGTATGATCCGGACACGGCGGACAAGGTGGCCGCGCAGGTGTTTGCCTTCTACGGCGTGGAGCCGTCCCGCGCGGCAGTGGCCGCCATGCCTTTTGAAAAACTGGTGACGTATCCGCAGTTCGTTGGCCCCAAAGCCACGGATGACGCATGGGCGGAACTGACCGGCGGCAACGTGGCCGTATTCAAGCCCTGGTATGACGGCGAGGTGCTGACCATGCGTCCTGTAGACGCCATTCGGCAGGGAAGCGCGAAAGGCGTGGATATTCTCGTCGGGTCCACGGAAGATGAATGGCGGTATTATTCCGTTCCCAGCGGAGCTATTGCCGAGTTCGGGCCGGATCGGGCGCAGCGGCTGATACGTTCCGCGCGTCTTGCGCCGGATCTGGCGGAACAGTACCGCAAGGCGGGACGCGGCGAAACGCCGGGCGAACTGTTTACCGCTCTCCAGGGGGATTTCATCTTCCGCATGTCGGCCAACAAGGTGCTGGAATCCCAGACGGAAGCGGGCGGCCGGGCCTGGGCCTATTCCTTCGGCTGGAAAAGCCCGGTGAAGGGCAAATCCGGGGCGCAACTCGGCGCGGCGCACAGCTGCGATGTTCCCTTTGTTTTCAGAACCATGCAGGCTTCAAAGCGCAACCTCGGGGATAATCCCCCGCAGGCGCTGTCCGATGCCATGCATACGGCCTGGGTGAATTTCGCAAAGAACGGCGCTCCCGGCTGGACTCCTTTCGACACGCAAAAGCGCATGACCATGGTGTTCAATGAAAACTCCCGCGAGGTCGCCGATCCGTGGAAGTTCGAGCGCGAAGCCATGGGGCTGAAATAATGTTGCGATGAAGGCACAGGCGCGGCCATGCCTGTTGCCTGAAGGGCATACAGGCATGGCCGGCAAAGTATTCCGGCTCCAGGCATGAAACCTGCGGGCCGGAACACAGGGGTCTGGCCCGCGGATACGTTCAGCGGCAAAATGCCCTGAAAGAAAAACCTTCTTGTTCAGGAGGATGCCATGCGCATTTCCAGACGTTCGTTTGTCAAGGGTATTTCTCTTTCCCTTGCTTCATTGTGCATGACCATGCCGGTGCGGGCCGCGGTTGCGGAAGGGCCGGTGGTCGTTACCCCGCGCGGCAGGGTACGGGGCATGGTTGTGGATGGTGTGCATACGTTCCTTGGCGTTCCCTGCGGCAAACCTCCCTATGAACCGGCGACGCGCTTCAAGGCGGCCGAATACGTTGAACCCTGGAGCGGGGTGGTGGATTGCCTGACACAGCCTTCACTTCCCCTCCAGGGCGGGGGCGTCATTGCGGATGGGGAGGAAGGAAAAATCGGTGCCGACGGCAAACCTCTGCCCGGCAAGAACTCCCGCATTCTCGTGGAAGGCGGCGGGGACTGCCTGCGGGTGAATATCTGGACGCCTGCGCCGGGGACGGGCAAGCACCCTGTCATGGTATATATCCCCGGCGGGGGAAGCGTAAGCTGTAATAACGGAGAAGCCGACGGGCGCTCATTCGCGCGGGACGGGGTCGTCCTGGTAAGCATCAATTACCGGGTCAATGTTGACGGCTTTATGAAAATTCCCGGAGTGCCTTCCAATCTCGCCATCCGTGACATGATTTTTGCACTGCGATGGGTGAAGGAAAATATCGCGGCCTTCGGCGGAGACCCGGATTGTGTGACCGTGTTCGGGCAGTCCGCCGGCGCGACGCATATCGGTTCTTTGCTGGCGTCGCCCCTGGCGAAAGGTTTGTTCGAGCGGGCCATTCTGATGAGCGGATCGCATCTGGCCCAGTGGACGCCGGAGCAGACGGCCCGCGTGTCGGATATGCTGTTTGACTACTACGGCATTCCGCATACGCGGGAGGCCCTTCTCGCGCTGCCGCATGAGGAGATGCTCAATTTCCGCCGCCTCATGGGGGAAAAGAACAGCGATCCTGAATGGGCGCGTTACGCCAACGGCAACACCACACTTTTCAAGCCTTATGTGGATGGTGAGGTGCTGCTGAAACGCGTGGTGGACAGCGTTGCCGACGGGGCGGGCAAGGATGTGGACGTGATGATCGGCAGTACGGCGGACGAGTGGCGTTATGTTACTGTCCCTTCCGGGGAAATTGACCGCATCGGGCCGGATATGATCCAATTTCTGCTCAACTCCATTGACGCCCCGGCCTCCCTTGCGGAAGCGTACCGCAAACAGGGGCGTGGCACGACACCGGGCGAGATATATACGGCGCTCCAGAGTGATGTTATCTTTCGTATTCCCACGAATATGCTTTTGGAGGCCCGTGCCGGCGGCGGTGGAAAAACATGGGCTTACTCATTCAATTGGGAAAGCCCTGCCCATGACGGCAAGCTGAAAGCCGCGCACTGGTGTGACATCCCCTTTGTGTTCGACATGCTGGCCGACAAAGAGGCTTGCGGCGGCGTGACAGGCGATAACCCGCCCCAGAGCCTGGCCGACAGGCTGCACGGAACGTGGATGCAGTTTGCGCGTACGGGCACCCCCGGCTGGACTCCTTTTGACACGCAAACGCGCATGACCATGGTGTTTAATGAAACATCCCGCGAAGTCGCCGACCCGTGGAAGTTCGAGCGCGAAGCCATGAAGTTGAAATAGCGCATTGAAATCATACATGCTTACCCCGGCTGCGCTTCGCCGAAGCGATTTTAACGAATACGAAATACGTTTTGTTGTAAAATAGAAAAACTATCCTTGACCGCCGGAGGCGCGAGCGCGGTGTTTTCCGCGCAAAACGCAAGCGAGAGCGAGTATCGGCAACGCCCATCGAGCGTCATCAGAAGATCGCGGAAGCCGTGTTTCGCTTGAGCCTTTGTGCGGCAAAGCCGCACAAAGGCTCAAGCGAGCGGGCCGTGGATTATTTCACTGTTTATGAGTCCATCCGCAATCCTGCGTATCCGTCTTGCGTCAGCACGCTGCACACCGCTTCCGGCACTTCTTATCTGACGAAATTCGTCCAGACCCGGGTTTCCTGTTCGGGCAGGGGCACGGAGGAACGCGCGGCGGCCAGGCTCTTGATCATCCAGGCCATATTGTTGCCCAGGGCGCGCATGGTCTGAAGGCCTTCGGCGTCCCGGCGCACTTCGTCCGGGCTGTTGCCGTGCACCATGTTCCAGTAGATGGACGAGATAATGGGCATTTGGGAAATGGTGAAATATTTGTTGAGAACGTCGAAGGAAGCCGTTGAACCGCCCCGGCGGCAACTCACAATCGCAGCGCCGGGTTTGAAAGCATAGGCGGCGGCCTTGCCGTAGAATACCCGATCGAGCAGCGCGAGCAGTGCGCCGTTGGGTGAGGCGTAGTAGACCGGGGAACCGATGACCAGCCCGTCGGCCTTGTTCAGGCGTTCCACGCATTCGTTGACCGGATCGTCGTCAAAGACACATTTACCGGTCTGAACGCATTTGCCGCAGGCGATGCAGCCCCGGATGGGTTTGGCCCCGATGTGAAAAATGCAGGCGTCAATGCCCTGTCTGTTCAACTGTCCGGCCACTTCGGCCAGCGCGGTATGGGTGCAGCCGTTTTTATGCGGGCTTCCGTTAATGAGCAGAACGTTCATGGCTTTCTCCTTATTCCTCCTGAACATACAGGAGGCGGCCTGTATCGGCCCGGTTTGTCTTTTCTGAAAAAGGTCTTATGGTTGTACCAGTCGCTTAGATTTTGACAAGTACACACTTTTTGGGAAGATACTATCTTTTTGGATAGCAAGGTACGTGCCATGCGTGATTGCGCGGAATACATGTGCGCGTTGGAAGCTTCGCTGGACATGGTGGGCGGTAAGTGGAAGGCGCTTATTCTCTGGCATTTGGCGGAAGGGTCGTTGCGCTACAGCGAGCTGGGGCGGCTGTTGCCCAGGACCACGCCCAAAATGCTGACGCAACAGCTGCGGGAACTGGAAGCGGATCGGCTGGTGGAACGCACCGTGTTTCCGGTGGTGCCGCCTCGCGTGGAATATTGTCTGACAGAACTGGGGCACAGTCTTGTGCCGTTGTTGGGCGGATTGTGTGACTGGGGTAAGCGCTATTTGCGTGAAGTGCGCGGCGTGGAAGTTCCCATGTGTGAAAAGACCGGACGCATCCTGCGCGGCTGAGCCGCGGCCTGTGCGCAATGTTCGGGGCTGCTGACAACGCCAGCAGCCCCTTTTCGTACAACAAAACCCGCTTTTGCGGGTTTTGTTGTACGAAAAGTCCGGCATAAAATATGCCGGACTTGCTTGGATTCCGGAGCATGTACTCCGGAACCGGAGGGAGGAGGACTATTTGAGAACTTCCAGCACATCCACGTCAAGTTCACGGTCGCCGCGGCGCTTCAGATCAATTTCGCCGTGCAGACGAACCTTGTCCTGCGGGGTCACCTTGCGTCCTGCAAAAATCTTGTCGTCGATTTCCACAGTCATTTTGCCCGTTGCGTCCTGGAAGATATATTTTTCATGATGGCGCGGTGCGCGGGCGATGATATTTCCTTCAAGCACGCAATAAGCGTCATCGGGGGCGTTCAGCGCCTGGGCCACGGTGGAAACATTGGCGACGGACGCTGCGTTGGGAACCTGGGCGCCGCTGTTTGCAAGGTCAGCGGCGGTGGGGCCGTCAAAGGCGGCAAAGGCCGAAACGCAGAGAGCCAGGGCCAGGGCGGGAGCGAGAAAGTAACGCATGTGATACTCCTTGAGTTGTTCTATGGTTGGGATTTGAAGGCGTGTCCGGCTCTGTAAGGCATGTCGGACAGGCGTTATTGCGCGGGTTGGTCAAGAATTTCCAGGACATCCACATCCACTTCATTGCGGCGGAAGAATTCGGACTCTACTTCACCGTTCAGACGGACTCTGGTCTGCGGGGTGACGATGCGGGCACCGAACACCTTGTGGTCGATTTCCACGGTGATTTTTCCTGTTGCGTCCTGAAAAACATATTTATCCTTGCCGATACGCTCCACCACATGGCCTTCCAGAATTGCCGGTGTGTCGTCGCGCGCGTCGAGCGCCTGTTCCACGGATTGAGCCACACCGCTGGAAGGGCCGACAAAGCCGCCGGGCGAGGAGCCGCCCTGAAAACCTGCCATGGCAGGGCTTGCGAGCAGCAGCCCCAGACCGGTTAACAAGATTGTTTTCATAAAGTCTCCCGAAGGTCGATGATTATTCCGCTTGTTGAAAGCACTATGCGAAAATCCGGGTTAAGAAAGCGTTAAGGAACTGCTGATTAAAGCGTGTATTTGAGGCTTTTGCCTCTTGAGGCCGCCGTCTTTGTCGGCAGCCTCGGTTCCCTCTCCGTTTCAGGACAGAAAAAACTGCGTACTTGTCTTTTTCTCCATCCGGGAGAATAGATAGGACTGACCCGGACTTTTTTCATCAAGTGGAACCATTCCAACCTGTAAGGAGCATCAGACATGAACTTTTACGCGATTAACGGCAGTCCGCGCAGGAAGGGCAACACGGCCGAAGTCCTGAAAAAAGCGCTGGAAGGAGTGCACAGCGTACTCCCCGCCGCAGAGACAGAACTTGTTCATCTGTACGAGCTTGATTTCACCGGATGCCGCAGCTGCTTTGCCTGCAAGCGAAAAGGCGGAGCCTCATACGGCCACTGCGCCGTGCGGGACGGCCTGAGCCCGCTGCTGGAAAAGCTGGCGGAAGCGGACGGCATCATCTTCGGCAGTCCGATCTACTTTATGGGCGTGAGCGGGGCACTGCGGGCAATGCTGGAACGGCTGCTTTTCCCTTTTATCGTCTACGACGCGGCCTATTCTTCCCTTGCGCCGAAGCGCATGCCCACGGCCTTTGTCTATACCATGAACATCACGGAAGCGGACATGACAGCATACAAGCTTCCGGCGCTTCTTTCTCCGCTGGAGTCTTTTGTCACCCGCATTTTCTCCGAACCGGAAATCCTGCCCGTCTGCAATACGGTGCAGTTTGACGACTATTCCAAATACGCGGCGGAGCGTTTTTCCGAAGCGGATAAAAAACGGCACAGGGAAGAGCACTTTCCCGAAGATCTGCGGCACGCCTTCGCGATGGGGGCACATATGGCTGAACGCGCCGGGCGGCCGGCATAGCGCCTTCCTTTAAGAAACCGCTGATCCATTCCCGGAATAAAACTCCCCCCGGCGCCTGCCCGAAGGGTGACGGGAGTGCCCGTCCGTTCCCTTGGCCCGGATATTGTACGGGCAAGCTCGGAAATACCGTTTTCGAGCTTGCCCGTTTTTTTGCGCCGGTCATGCCATGTACGGAATTCGGGCACCTAGAGCGTTTTGCGATTGAAAGTATCTGCCAGCCAGGCTCCTATGTTCTGGCGCGCAGGTTTCACGCCTCCGTCGGAGCGGTGCCCTTAGCCGTTAGCGCGCAGCGCTTTACGGATAAGGAGAGCAGAGATGAGCCTCGCTCCGCTCGACTCCGAGAGCATTTCAATGACAAAATACTCTAACGCCGGAAATGCATGCCGGCCAGGCGGCTTCCGGCTTTGCCGGAATCCTCTACAGAGAAACCAACTCATATTCCCCGTTGCCAAGGCCAATGGCTTCGGCGTGGGCGATCTGACTGCGCCAGTCGGTTGTGGGATGAATGTTGGTGAAATGGTCATGGTGTATGTGATCGCACTGGCCGAGCGCGCTTGAAGCGATGATCGGCGCGGCGTTGACCGCGTCAATACAGGCGTGATCCAGCGCCACCGGGTCAAAACTGGCGAAGATGCCGAGATCCGGCACGACCGGCGCGTCATTTTCCCCATGACAGTCGCAGCACGGGGACACCTGATTGATGATGCTGATATGAAAATGCGGCCGCCCGTCCACCACGGCCTTGGCGTATTCCGCCATACGGCTGTTGACGTCGCTGCTGTTGGCGTCAATGGCGCTTGCAATGGCGCTGAAGTTGCACACGCCGATGCAGCGGCCGCAGCCCACGCACTTTTCATGATCAATGCGCGCCTTGCGTTCGGCAATGCTGATGGCCCCCTGCGCGCAATAACGAGTGCAGGTGCGGCAGCCCACGCACTTTTCCGCATCTATGGAAGGCTTGCCGTTGCAGTGCATGGCCATCTTGCCGGCGCGGCTGCCGCAGCCCATGCCGATATTCTTGATCGCGCCGCCGAACCCGGTCAGTTCATGCCCCTTGAAATGGCTCAGGGAAATGAAAATGTCCGCATCCATGACCGCACGTCCGATAAACGCGGTTTTGAGAATTTTACCGCCGTTCACGGGCACTTCCACATCGTCCGTACCCTTCAGGCCGTCGCCGATGATGATCTGGCACCCCGTGGACAACATGGAATAGCCGTTTTCATTGGCCGCAGTCATATGTTCCAGCGCATCCTTGCGCCGCCCTACATACAGGGTATTGCAGTCGGTCAGAAAGGGCTTGCCGCCCAGCGCCTTCACGCGGTCCGCCACGGTTTTGGCGAAATTGGGCCGCAGGAAAGAAAGGTTCCCCGGTTCGCCAAAATGCAGCTTGATCGCCACAAACTTGTTTTCAAAATCAATCTGCTCGATGCCTGCGGCCAGCATCAGCTTGTCCAGTTTCTCCAGCAGGCTGGTGCCCACTTTGCAACGCATGTCGGTAAAATACACTTTTGAAACGCTCATGGCGCTACCTCCTCACTTGGCGATGCACATGCCCCGGTACGCGTCCGGAAACGCCGGCTCCCGAACACCGGACAGTCGCGATCAACGGTCAGATTGTTCCACACACCATTATTCTACAACAGAACGAAAACGATGACCAACAACTTTTTTATGTTGATGCGCTTGTTCGCCTGCATCTTTTTTATACTGCAATTCTGAATAGTTATATTTATTTTTTTATAAAATTGAAGAAAAACTTTTCGTTACGACACATCTACCCTTTTTGTCATGCTAGGTTTTTTACAGGCTTCAACTCCAGCGAATCCCTTATTGACAAAAAATATTTGTCAATGGGGCTGCTGGCAAAGTCAGCAGCCCCGAAAATTGCGAGCAGGTCGCGGCTTGCCCCCGCC
>CAJTSU010000014.1 GCA_910579055.1 uncultured Mailhella sp.
GCACTTCCGGGTGTGCTCGTGTGTGCATGCGTGACGGCAGGCATGTTTTTTCCTCCAGGGCATTGAGGGGATGTCGTAAAACACGGAAAAATCACTGACAGACACAATGTCGATTTCTTGCGGGCAAAAGGATGGGCAAAAAGGTGAATCTCCATGAATTTACGGAGTTTTTTCAGGCAAAAGAGACAGAGAAAATTTTTCTCAAAAAGCTGATATTGCCAACAAGCACGCTTTAATGTATTGCTTTCCAAGCATTCATCGACATTGTGTCTGTCAATGAGCAGTCCGGACAGGTGCTGTAAAAGCGTGGCGTTGCGCGTGACGTGTGCCTTTGCTTCGGCATGGCCGGTTCGCTTGCGCCTCCCGTAGCCAAGGATATTTTCGTCCGCTGTCTTCTCACGGGGCGTGCCGCCCCGCGTCCTTATTCTCTCTTCCCCATGCGGGCGGAGTGCGTCTTCTCCCAAACAAGAATTCTTCCGGCGGACGAAGGAAAAACGTCCGGTATGCTGTCGCCGGGTTCGGACGGAGTGAAAAAGCCGCTCACGGTTTCAGCCGCCGCCAGCAGGGACGCCTGCCCCAGATGGGCATAACGCATGGTGGTTCGGGGATCGCTGTGCCCCAGCATCTTTTGCGTCTCATACAATGAATGCCCCGCATTCACGAGAAAAGAGGCGAAGGTATGCCGCAGATCGTGGATGCGCACATCGGCAAGCCCCAAGTCCCGCCGCAGTCTGTTCCAGAACAGATAGAGATCGGAAAGCGGCTTTCCCGGAGCATGGCCGGGGAACAGCCACGGATTGCCGGGAGTGCGGGGCATGGCGCGAACAACGTCCAATGCGGCGTCGGACAGGAGAATATGGCGCGGCCTGCCGGATTTGGACAGCGGCACGATGAGCAGCCGCAGTTCCAGGCGAACATGTTCCCAGCGGGCCTTGAGGATTTCGCTCTTCCGCGCTCCGGTCAGCAGGAGCAGACGAAGGGCAAAGGCCTCCGGATGCTTGCTGTTTTCCAATGCCCGCATGAGCCGCTGCGCTTCCTCCCGTGAGAGGTAGCGTTCCCGCTGCGTATGGATTTTGAAGGAAGACACGCCCGCGCATGGGGATTGCCCGGCGGGCAGAAGGCCGCGCATTGCGGCCAGAGAACAGATGGTCTTGAAAACCGCCAGAATACGGTTGCAGGTGGCCGGGGCCAGCCCCCCGGCTGACAGTCCGTGCAGCCAGTCCTCCACTTCGTGGCGTTGTATGTCGGCAAGTTCCCGTGCGCCGAATGCCGGAGAAAGGTGCTGTCGGGCAATGCGCTCATCCACGCGCCAGCTCCGCTTGCGGAGTTTGACATGCGGCAGATAGATGCTTGAGACAAAGGCGTCAAAGGTGACGGGAGCCTCGTGTCGCCCGGCCTGTGCGGGCGCTTGCTGTGCTGAGGGAGCTGACGGGTGGTGACGGGCCATGCGGTGTTCTCCTGTACATAAAGAGGGACGCAGTACCGGAATGATTTTTGATTCCGATAATACTGGTTCCGCACAGCGTATCACGGGTTTTCAGGTTGACCCCCTCTCTGAAAATGTGCCGCGATGGGAAAATCCGCAGACGTCCAGTCGAATAGTACAGGGGAGGCAAGAATTGCATTCTTCTCCGGACATGGTTTGCCGTAGCATGCCTCAGACTGGGGACAAACCCCGCTTCGCCGACTTCGCGCCTTTGTGCGGCTTTGCCGCCTCAAGGCTCCGCTCCGCGCCGCCTCCTCCATGCCGCCTTACCATGCGGCGGGGGGCGTCGCTCAAAGCTCCCTAACGCTCGCGCCTCCGGCGATCAAGGATATGTTCAACACTATCCTGCAACAAAGCTTAATTTTTTGTAACATTTTCTTTTCCTTTTCGCTTTGACATGGTGTTCAGGCAATTCTATACCAAAGCTCATCAAATTTTGTCCCGCGTCCGCGTCCACCGCACGGGCGCCCCCCCGTCCCGGGCCACCTGAATTTCGGCGCATCGCGCCTCTCTGAAGGGACACTTCCCATGGATACCGACCGCACGTTTGACACCTGCCCGGCTTACAGCCTGGGCAGAAAGGCTCTGATCGTCTATCTCGCCTTCCTCAGCGCCTTCACCCCCCTCTCCACCGATCTCTTTCTCCCCGCCCTGCCCATCATGGCCGATTACTTTCAGGCCGCGCCAGGCCTCACCAACCTCACGCTCATGGGCTTCATGTTCTCTTTCGCCTTGTCCATGCTGATATGGGGGCCGCTCAGCGACAAATACGGCCGACGCCCCGTCATTCTGTCCGGGTTGGCGCTGTATCTCACCTCAAGCGTATTGTGCGCGCTTTCCACCGATATCTGGACGCTCATCGCCGGACGCGTTGTCCAGGCTGTAGGCAGTGGCGCGGTCAGCGCCGTGGCCATGGCCATTACCAAAGACGTGTTCAAGGGCCGCACCATGGAAAACGTGCTCACCACCATCCAGACCATGATGCTGATTGCGCCCATGATTGCCCCGGTGCTGGGCGGCTTTCTGCTGGCCTTTATTTCCTGGCGCGGTATTTTCTGGGCTTTCGTCGTCTGCGGAGCGCTTGCCTGGCTGGGTATGCTGCCCCTGCGCGAATCACTGGAACGCCCTACCGAAGGCCCGGCCCTGAAATCACTGGGACGTATCATCTTTGTCTTGGGGCACGGCCGATTTTCCGCCCTGCTTGTCATCTTCTCCATCGCCGGCATGCCGATCATGGTCTTTCTGGCCACATCGGCCTATGTGTACCAACAGAACTTCGGCGTCAGCCCCCAGTTATACAGCGCCTTTTTCTGCGCCAACGCACTGGCTTCCGTACTTGGCCCCACGCTCTACCCCCGGGTTCTGCGCGAATTGCCGCAAAACGGCCTGATCATCACCTGCTTCGCCGTGATTGCGGCGGGGGCCGCCCTGCTGCTTCTGTTCGGCCATGCCGGGCCATACCGGTTCGCCGCCCTGATGTTGCCCATCACGTTCTGTTCCACCGCAATCCGGCCGCCCTCAACCATCATCCTCATGACCCGGCTTGACAGTGATACCGGTACCGTGGCCTCGCTCATCGGCAGTGCGGCCGTACTTTGCGGCAGTTTCGCCATGCTGATCAGCGGATTATGGACCGACCCCATTGTCTCCACCGCCGTCATCAGCCTTCTGGCCGGGCTGTTCTGCCTGGCGGGATGGATCGTTCTGGGGCGAAACACAAAGCGTGCATGAAACTCTTTGCACTGGCTGCCGCAACACTGTTCTGAAACACACAAAAAACCCGACGCTCCTTGAACGCAGCAAGAAGCACCGGGCTTTTTTCACACAGCAAGGGCACTAAATCCTGAGCATTCCCGCAGTAAAAGGCGAAGCTCCTGCCTGCACCGCAGTGGAAGCCGACGGGGTGGACGCGGGCGACAGGGCGAGCCATTCCTTCCAATAGCGGAGCGCCTTGACGAACAGCGCAAGCTCTGCCTCGAAGCCCTCATAGTTCAGGTCGCCACGAAGAACCTTATACATGGTGAAGGTATCCCGTCCCGCGTCCAGCCCGATGCACGCGCCGCCACTTTCCGCGCCGAGGCTGTTGGCCGTGAGCAGCCGCCCGTAGCTGTCTTCGCGTCCCGCCGCGGAAGCCAGATCCGCCATGATATACAAGGCGTTCCCTGCCTGTTCAAAATCCACATCGTCGTTATCGAAGTGAACACGGCAGGTTCCGGCTTCACTCAATTCCAATGAGATGCCCAGTTTCACGCCAAGTTCGGCGACAAGTTCTCGTGCGTTCATCAGAACTCCCTTTATGATTTTTACTCCAGGCTCTATTATAGCGTGGTGTTGATAATAACCTTGACCGCCGGAGGCGCGGGCGCAGCGAGCTTTGAGCGACGCCCCGCCCGCGGGGAATGCGGCCCGGCTTACTCTTCCATATTCACCACGGTGGAAATGATGCTCATGGCTGAAGATACCGAGGCGTATTCCGCCTGAAGCGCGGCCATTTCCGGCGACTCATGCGAAACTCTGCCCATGCGCGTCTGGATTTGCATCAGCAGTTCCTCGCCTTCGGCAAACAGAACGCGCATACGATCAGACTGTGCGCGCATGGAATCCTGAAGGTCGTGATTGCGATCCAGGAAGGCTTCCCGCGCAAAACGGTTAATGGCCGAAAGTTCATCAGACCCCATGTCGCGGAATTCCTCCGCGGAAAAGACCGCATGAGCTCTTTCGTCAAGCTGCGCGCCGAGAGAGCGGAACAGGCCGAACAATTCAATATTGCTCAGACCCGGTTCACCAAGACCGGTACGCAGGCCCGACGCGTCCATGCGCTCCGCAACGGTTGAGCAGGATTGCAAAAATCCGGCCTTCTTCAGGGTGGAACTGGTCAATATCTCGCTTCGCCGGCGCGCCGCCAGCTCCGGCGAGAGGCCGAGCCGCTCCACTGAAGTCCAAAGCCCTTCCTTGCCCGCGAGAAAAGTGTCCACAATGCGCTGATAGCCTGCGCGGATTTCATTCTCCGGAATGCTGCCGTCAGGGGCTTTGCTCCTATCACGGCTGCGTTCACGGATATCCTGCCGCAAATATCCGAATTTTCCGCTCTGGTCGATTTCGCGTAAATCAAGAAGCTGCCTGACTTCGGCTTCGGGCAGTCCTGTGGTTCGGCTCATGGAACTGAATATGGCCGCCATTCCTTCGTCCCACGCCGTCTTGACGTCATGTTCGAGGCGCAGTAACGCGGGCGCGTCAGGAAGATTGCGCAACAGTTCCGCCAGGGCGGCGCGGTTTTCCGCTCTCTCAACGGCATCCGCGAGCTCAGGATGGCGTTGCCGCAGCGCGAGCGCCGCCTGGGAAAGTTGATCCGGCTCCAGCTGAAGCCCCAACCCCTGCGCCATTTCGTTCAGCAACCCGCGAAAAGCCCCGTAGGCAGCGGCGCCGCGGGCGCTGGCGTTGAACAGAGCGGCCATATCTCTGGACGAAACGGGCGTTTCGGAAGCGCGCACCGCCTTCGACAGCAGGGAAGAAACGCGTTCGCTCTTTCCCGAATCCCAGCCGCGCAATGCCTGGCCGGCATCTCCGGCGGGCAGGCAGTCCGTCCCGAATCGCTCCCGCATATCCGCGATGGCGTGATCCAGCGCCTGCAAATGGGGAAGGGACATCTCCGCCTTGCCCAGCGAAGCGGCAAGGGCGTCATTATGCTCTGCGGTCGAAGCGGGCAGATCAAGCAGCATCAGTTTCCCGATGACTGAACTCATGCGTTGAACCATGCTCTGCGCCTGTATGGACGGATCACTGCCGGCGCTTCCTTTCAATCCCTGCGAAAACTGCTCGGAAGCCCGATCAATGAAACCTTCAACCAGCCGTGGCCGGGCCGCCAGCGCCTCCGCCAGGCCGGGAACGGCATCAAGCATGGCCTGCGCCGCATAAAATTGAGCGAGATTCTGCCCGTCCGCACCGATCTCCGCCCACTCAGCGGCGCTGTACCGGGAAGTCAGGATCCCATGGATTTTCATGGCCAGGCTTTCGATCAAGCCGAATATTTCCTCATCCGTGAATTCTCCGGCGGGCGCGTTCAAGGCCGCCAGCAGGGAGGACGCATCAATCCCGGAACCTGCGGCATGGAACTCTCTGAACATGTCCCCCCTGCTCAGCGTGTCCGTCTTAAGCGCGTCCTCCTTCCAGGAATCGGCGAGCCTTGCGGACAGTCCAAGCCCGTCCGCCGAATTGAAAAGTTCCGTCTTCTGCTGCGCGAATTTGTCCGCAATCTGTTTGAAAGCGGCATTGAGTTCATCGCCGTGAAGCGGTTTTTCCCCCTTAAAAATATCGGTCCTCAGGTACGTAAAAGAACTTTCCAGCTTGGTCCAGTTCGTCCGCTCGCGAATGACGGCTTCACTGAGTCCCGTGGCCTGGGCCAACTTTGCAACCGCACCGTCTTTTGCCTGAATTTCAGCGTTGCGCACAGCATGACGCAACTGCACAAATTCCCTGAGGGCAGGCATGGCCGGCTCCAGCACGGCATCCGCGTCGGCCCGGTTCGCGCACGCCGCCAATGAAGCGTCAAGTTCAGGATGTTCCTCCAATACCTTGTCCCTGAGGAGGTTCAACGCTGCGCCCGCAAAGCCGATTTCCTCACAATACGCGCCGATGCGGCACTCCAGAACCTGCTTTGCCATCAACGGCATACCCTGCTCGTCGACCATGGCGCGCAGAACTTGCGGAGAAACCTCATCCGCCGCGGCACGCAGCATTCCCGATATGTTAAACATCAGGGATTGGCCTCCGGGCCAATTCCCCAGCATGACGCCTTCCGGGATCACGTCCGCTCCGAAGCGGGCGCGCAATTCGCCGAGAGCCTCGTTCACCGCCGCCCGATATGCGGGCGGCAACTCGTTTTTCAGCAGGCTGGTCGCCAGCTCTCTATTAAACATATCCGCCCGCGGGGGAGCGGGAGGAATGCTTTCAGCAGCGACACGCGGCGCAGGAGCGCTCCCGGCACGGGCGTGGCGCACCATGGCGAGGATACCTTCGCTCAGTCCCAGCGTAAAAATCCCGGCGAAAATACGCCCGATTACCGCCCCCCGCGAGGGACGCGCGCCCTGCAATTCAGGGGGAGCGCCTGCCCCGGGGCGGGAGGCCGCTTGTTGTATTTGCTGTTGCTGCTGCGGAATGCCCCCATTGCCGACCTGACCTATCTGCGACATATTTCCCTCCAGATATACAAACTTGTTTCTCATGTAATCCGGCGGAGGCCGCATGACCTTTTACCGCCAACAAAATTGAGCTTGAGCGGCTCTTCTGGATATGGGCAAATACACTATTGCTCCGCCGCAACATGCCAACAACGTTGGAAATGGTGCCTCTCGCCATTCTTTACAGCAAGTTATAGCAAAATCCATGCCAGGCCAGGATACTCACGCTGAACAATTCGCTACGCGCCCAAATAGGCCTGCTGCACACTGGGGTTGGCGAGCAGGCTGGCGGCGCTGTCTTCCATGACAATATGCCCCAGTTCCAGCACATAGCCGCGCGAAGCAAGCTTGAGCGCCGCCCGGGCATTCTGCTCGACGATAAGGATAGTCACGCCGCTTTCGTTGACCTTGCGAACCGTTTCAAAAATGGCTTTGACCATCAGAGGCGCAAGGCCAAGGGAAGGCTCATCCAACAGAAGGACGCGCGGGCGGGCCATAAGCGCGCGGGCAATGGCCAGCATTTGCTGTTCCCCGCCGGACAATGTACCCGCAAGCTGGCCGCGGCGTTCATACAGGCGGGGAAACAGCTCAAAAATCCAGTCACGCGTGCGGGCCACGGCTTCTTTGTCACGAATGGTAAACGCCCCGAGACGAAGGTTTTCCAACACGGTAAGCGCCCCGAATACGCGGCGGCCCTCCGGAGACTGAGCCAGCCCCCTGGTTACGATTTCATGGCTGGGCAGGCTGTGGATAGCTTCTCCGCGCAGTCGGATCGCTCCGCTCATCCAGGTGGCAAGGCCGCTGACGGTTTGCAGCGTTGTGGTTTTGCCCGCGCCGTTCGCGCCGAGAATACTGACGATTTCGCCCTCATCCACATGCAGGCTGACGCCGTGCAGAACTTCCACCCTGCCGTATCCGGCATGCAGGTTGTCCAGTTCCAGAAACATGCTGTCTCCCCTTATGCGGGCGCTGTCTGCCGACGCCCGGCGCTGGAGTCAAAAGGATTCAGTCATCCTGCCCGAGATAGGCTTCGATCACGCGGGGGTTGTTGCGCACGTCCTCCGGCAGGCCGTCAGCGATGTTCACGCCGTATTCCAGCACCACCAGTTGTTCGCACACCTTCATCACCAGCCCCATATCGTGCTCAATGAGCATGACGGTGATGCCCCGATCCCTAATGGCCCGGATCAGGCGCACGAGCACAGCGGTCTCCGGCTGGTTCATACTGCCCGCGGGTTCATCCAGAATGATCAGTGCCGGGTCGGACGCCAGGGCGCGCGCCATTTCCAGCAGACGCTGATTGCCGTAAGAAAGACTGCCCGCCTCTTCACCATAAAAATCGGCCAGGCCGACGAATTCCAGCTCGCGCATGGCGCGTTCCCGAGCCGCTCTTTCTTCACGGCGCTGCGCGGGAGTGCGGAACATGGAAGAAAGCATACCCGAATTCATGCGGCAATGACGGCCCGCCAACACATTTTCCAGCGCGGGCAGGGTGGGAAAAAGCCGGATGGACTGAAATGTGCGGGCAATGCCCATATCCACGATGCGGTGCGGCTTGCGGCCTACCAGCGACTGCCCGCGAAAAACGATTTCTCCCCGGTCAGGAGTGTAATTGCCGGTTATCAGATTGAATACCGTCGTCTTGCCCGCGCCGTTGGGCCCGATAATCCCCATGACGCTGCCCTGTTCCACGGTAAAGGATACATCGTTGACGGCCACCAGGCCGCCAAAGGTCTTGGTCACGCCGGAAAGGCGCAGTAATTCGCTCATGATGCTCCCCCTTCGCCTTCCGATTTCACGTTCGGGCCGGCATCCGGAGCGGTGCGCATCGCATTGCTCGCCGCATCCTTCTGCCTGCCGGAGCGCAGGGAGGCCAGGAACGCCCGCACGTCATAACGCCGGGGCGCGGGCGGCAGGATGCCCTGCGGTCTGATAATCATCATGATCATCAGCGCCAGGCCGAAAACAAGCATGCGGGCCTGGGCAAAGTCGCGGAATATCTCGGGCAGACCGAACACAAGAAAGGCCCCGAGGATGACGCCGGTAAGGCTGCCCCCCCCTAGGATCACCGCCGCGAACAGCAGCACGGAATCCCAGAATGTGAAGGAACTCGGCGAAATAATAGTCATCTTGGCGGCGAACAGCGTGCCTGTCATGCCTGCCCAGAAGGCTCCCAGCACAAAGGCCATCAGCTTGTAGTGAGCCACATCAATGCCGCAGCCTTCGGCCGCGATGTCGTCTTCCTTTATGCAGGAGAGCGCCCGCCCGAAGCGGGAATTGTGCAGCTGCCAGAACAGCAGGGCGGTAACGCCCACGCCGCCCCAAATCAAATAGTAGAAGTCGATGCCCTTCCTGATCTTCATTCCGAAAATCTCGGGCCGCGCGATGCCGAAAATGCCGTTGGCCCCGCCGGTCAGCCCTCCGGGGTCATTGGTCAGCGCAATACGCACAATTTCCACAATGCCGATGGTCACAACCAGCAGATAATCGCCGCGCAGGTGAATAATGGGCCGCGCAACCACCAGGGCGAACAGCGCGGCGCAGGCCCCCGCCACGGGCAGCAGCCACAGCACCGGAATGCCGAAACGGGTATTCAGAATGGCCGTGACATACGCGCCCACGGCGTAGAACGCCGCATGCCCCATATTGAAAATTCCGGTCTGGCCAAGGATGACATTGAGAGAAAGTGAAAGCATCACCCCGAGGCCGATGCTGACAAACACGTCGATCCAGTACAGGTTCATGACCCGCGGCAGTGCGGCTATAAGCGCAACCACAAGCAGCACGGCCGGAATACGCAATGCGGGAGACAGGTGCAGCCCGGCCCCGGCCTTCGCGCCCGTTCCTTTGTTCGTCAGGGACAGTCTCATAACTTTTCGGCCACCCTTTCGCCGAGAATGCCCGTGGGCCGGATAATGAGAATGAGAATAAGCACCAGGAAGGAAAGAGCGTCTTTCCAGGCCATGGTCAGATACGCCGCTCCCAGGGTTTCAATCAGTCCGAGCAGCATGCCGCCCAGCATGGCGCCGGGGATATTCCCTATGCCGCCAAGGATGGCGGCGGTAAACGCCTTGAGCCCGTAAGAAAAGCCCATGTCAAAGGATATCTGGCCGTAGGTCAGGCCAACCATAACGCCCGCCACGCCGCCAAGGCCGGGCCCGATGAGAAAGACCAGGGCGATGATGCGATCCACGTTGATGCCCATGAGCCGGGCCGCGCCCTGATCAATGGCCGCCGCGCGGATGGCCGTGCCCATGCGGGTACGGTTGATGAACCAGTACAGGGCCAGCATGAGCAGGACGGAGGCCGCAATGATCACGATGCGGATAACCGGAATGCCCATGCCGAAAAGATGGAGAATAGCGTCGGGGCGCATGGCTTCAGGGTAAACGTAATACTTCGCGCCCCAAATCAGCATGACCGCGTTCTGGAAAAAAATGGACGCTCCCAGCGCGGATACCACGGCGGAGAGCCGCCCTGCCGAGCGTAAGGGCCTGTAGGCCGCGCGTTCCAGCAGCCAACCGAGCAGCGCCACCAGTCCCATGACCATGACGGCCACCAGCGCCACCGCCGCCCAGGCAGGCACCTTGCCCGCCAGCCCCATACTGACGAAAAGCGTCATGCCGAGGTAAGCCCCGATGGTGAACAGGTCGCCGTGCGCGAAGTTGATCAGCTTGAGCACCCCGTACACCATGGTGTACCCGAGCGCCACCAGCGCATAAATGCCGCCGATGGCCAGCCCGTTCACAAGTTGTTGCAGAAATTGATCCATTATAGCGTCCGGAAGGTTTTTCCGCGCCGTTTTTGCGCATGTTTGCGGAATAGCCGGAATTTCTTCCGGTCGTTCCGCCGGAATAATGACAAAACCCGCTTCGCGGAGTCTGCGCCGCCTGAGCGGCACAGCAGCGTGACGAAAAGGCGCGAAAATGCCGGGAGACATGCCGTCCCCCGGCAAGATGCGGGGTGAACGCCCGAGTTACCGTTTGACGACGAACTTGCCTTCAGGGCTGACAGTATAAAGCTGATAGAGATCCCCCACACGATCCCCGGTGGCGCTGAAGGAGAACGTGCCGGTAATGCCGGTGTAATCCTTGAGTTCGGTCTTCAGATATTTGGCCATGGCTTCGGAACTGCCGTCCGTATGGCGCAGAGCTTCAACCAGCACGTTGAAGGCGTCGCCCGCAAGCAGCGCCCATACGGAATTGGGCAGACTATTGTACGCTTTGGTGTACGCCGCAATAAAGGCTTTGCCCTTTTCCGTCACCAAATCGGCGGGAACGGGAGGGCTGAAGAACAGAAAGCCCTCACAGGAAGAAAGCCCGGCAATCTGTACCAGATCCGCATTGTTCACGGAGTCGCCGCCCATCATGGGCACATCCCAGCCCATTTCCTTTTTCTGACGGAGCAGCAGCCCCGCTTCGGGGTAATAACCGGGGTAGAAGAACAAATCCGGTTCGGCCGAACGCAGCTTGGTCAGAATGGGAGAGTAATCGCGCTCCTTGGGCGTCAGCGCGTCGAAGAACACCACCGGCACGCCTTCCTCTTCCAGCACGGCGCGCGTTTCTTCGGCCAGGCCCTTGGAATAGGAGGAATTATCATGCACTATCGCAATTTTCCTGTAGCCCAGGTTCTTGATATACTGCGCGGCCACGCGGCCCTGCTCATCGTCGCGAGGGCTGGTACGGAAGAAATACTCCATGCCTTTGGAGGTGAGGCGCACACTGGTGGCGCCCGTGGCGATATGCAGTATTTCAGATTCGTCCAGAATATTCTGGGCCGCTTCCGTAACAGCGGAGCCGTAGGTGCCGATCACGGCCGACACTCCCGCAATGGCCAGTTTCTGCGCGGCGAGCGCCGCCGTGCGGGGATCCCCGCCGTCGTCCTCAACTATCAGTTCGAGTTGCTTGCCGTTGATGCCGCCCGCCTTGTTCACTTCATCGGTGAGCAGGCCCACAATTTGCTTCATGTCCAGCCCTTCACTGGCCCAACCGCCGGTGAGAGGACACATAAGGCCGATTTTGATGGTGTCGGCATGGGCAGAAAGAGGCAAAACAAGCCCCAAAGCGCCAAGAACAAGGGTGCGCAAAAGTTTCATAAGACAGAATCCTGTGAGAGGGTGAGAAAGCTCGGGGGAAGAGTATATCGCGAATTTGACAAAAATAAAAGTCCTGCACGGCACACCCGGCGGAAAGGCCCGCCTCTCTTTCCGAAACGGCCAAACGACTGTGTATCAGTCTGACAATAAAAAACTCAAACTGCTTTGTGCGGCATTTTCCGACGCAACTGCCTTCTCCCGGCGAACATGCAAATACAGCAGAAATACCTCCACAACAGCGGGGAAGGATCATACCCCGCAACTCCCGTGCGTCTCATGCCGCCCGTCAGATCTTTTCTGACAATCCGGATGCCGCGAACTGCATGCGGAACAAGCCTCTCGCACAAAGCCCTTTCAAAACGAATGAAGGGTATTTTTTCTCTACGCAATCTTTCAACCGCACTTTTATAGCATTATAATCTTGCCATACCAGGACAAGTGCCATAATAATGGTTTTGCTTACCCTTAAATGTTCTATCACGAAGGATGCCCTTATGGAAGATTATCTGAAACATGCTCTGGAAATCGTAAAGGCACAGGCCTCCGTCCGCGTTATGGAAGAGGACGCCATTATTTCCATGGTTCGGGCCGTGGCCGCGAGTCTCAAGCAGCTTGAAGAAGAGCCTGAAGCCGTTGTCGAAGAACGTGTCCCTGTCATGGAACCCTCCAAGTCCATCAAGGAAAAATCCGTGACCTGCCTTGAGTGCGGCAAGACCTTCAAAATCATCACCAAGAAGCATCTCGCCACCCATGATCTTGATGCCGCGAGCTACCGCGAAAAATGGGGATTCAAAAAGAATACCCCGCTGGTGTGCAAGGAATTGCAGCGCGAACGCCGCAAAAAGATGAAGGACATGCAGCTCTGGGAAAAGCGCCGTATCGTGCGCGGCGCAAAAGCGGAATAACAGCGCCCGGTTTTCACTGTGAAAGGGGGGGGACAGGCTTTTGCCTGTCCCCCTTTTCGCAGACGAAACGCCGCCTGTTCCGCGTCATTCCGCCTCATGCGGCATCGTCAGAGAATATCTGACCGGAGCGCGTTCAAGCAGTTCCAGAAAGGAAGCTACCTCTCCGGAGTCTCCAACCAGCCGCACTCCGCTGTTCTGCTCCGCGCCGGGCAAAGGCAGGCTGCCCATCAGCGTCGCAAACACGCGGGCTTTTGGCCCGACAATCCTCGTGGCGCTTTTTTCCGTCTCTTTTTCTTTGCGCGCGTGCAGGACGCCGTTGCGCACATCCACCGTCCAGGCTTTTCCCATATCCGCCGATCCGTCGGTAAATTCCACCGCGAAACGGAGATGCCTGCCCCCCGCACGCAGGCCGTCCAGCCGCACGGCCAGCGTGCGGAAGAAATCCGGCGGCGGCAGCATGGCAAGCTGCCCCCCCTTGCCCGGCTTGCGCGGCTCGAATGCCGGACGCGGTTCCAGACCGCGCAGCTCCTGCGCCGCGCTCAGGTAAAAATTGCGCCAGGGGGCGCTTTCCGCCTGATACCCAAGCTGTTCCAGCGCATCGGCCTCCAGCTCTCTGGCCTCCCTGTCGGAAGGATCGGCGGATACCACATGATCAAGCGCCTGCGCCACCCAGCGGTAATTTCCTTCGGCATAGTCCGCCCGTGCGCGCTTCAGCACTTCCCGCGCGCCCCCCATGTACTCCACATACTTTTCCGCCGCCCTGGAAGGAGGCAGGGGGTTGAGCCTTGCGGCGTTGCCGTCGAACCATCCCAGATAATAGGTGTAGACGCCTTTTACGTTATGGCTCAGGGTTCCGTAATACCCGCGCAGGGCAAAAGGCCGTTCCAGCTCCGGCGGCAGGCGCAGTTCTTCCGCGATTTCCTGCATGGAAAGGCCCTTGTTGGCAAGACGCAACGTCTGATCATTAATATAAAGATACATATCCCTGCTCAGCTCCATGGCCTTGCCTACCCGTTCCTTACCCCACACGGGCCACAAATGTACGCCGTACAGCACTTCAGCCTTGCCGCCCCAGCGTTCAAGGGCGAGATCCAGCGCGGAGGCCCACATGAGCGGATCGCGCGCCTTGGCCCCGCGCAGGGTGTACAGGTTATGCATGGTGGAGGTGCAGTTTTCCGCAACGGTCAGGGCCTTCAGTTCCGGAATATACCAGTGCATTTCCGAAGGGGCCTCGCTTTGCGGCGCAAGCTGGAATTCAAAGGTCAGTCCGTCGATTTTCATCGTCTGGCCATCGCGCTCCACGTTCTCCGTAGGGGGAAGCAGGGCCATCTTTCCGGCGGAATTGGCCAGCCCCAGACTGTCCCCCACATGGCCGCGCGGCCCTGCGGGCAGCAGACTGCCGTACATGAACTCCGCGCGGTTGCGCATGGCGGCCCCGGCCATGGCGTTTTCCGCCACCGCCGCTTCCAGAAAGCCCGCCGGAGCGATGAGGCGAACCCTGCCTTCAGCCAGATCCCCGGGACTGACGACCCCCAGGATGCCTCCATAGTGATCCACATGGCTGTGGGAAACGATCACCGCACGGATCGGGCGCCTGCCGCGATGCTTGTAATACAGTTCCAGCGCGGCGCGCGACGTTTCCGCCGACATGAGAGGATCGACAATAATGATCCCGCTGTCGCCCTCAATAACGGTCATATTCGCCAGATCCGCGTTGCGTATCTGGTAGAGCCTGTCCGTCACGCGGTACAGCCCGTCATACATCAGCAGCCGGGACTGCCGCCACAGGCTTGGATTGACCGTATCCGGAACATCCTCCGGAGAGATATCTTCCGCCTTCAGAAAGGCATAAGGTTCAAGGTTCCAGACTACCCGTCCGTCCTTGTCCGCAATGCGCCCCTTATCCGGCAGGGGAGCAATGAAACCGCGCATCGCGTCCTCATAGCTCTGTCTGTCGCTGAAATCCAGCATCGCGCGCACCCGGGCCTGCGCCTCGCGGGTGGCTTCGGTCGCTCCCCGGGGTACGCTCTCCGCCTGCGCGGCAAACGCCGTCCCGGCTGTCAGCACGGCCGCCAGCGCCGCCGTCACAAATTTCCTCATGCCGATCCTCCTTTTTGCGCCTTCCGCTTCAGCCTTTCACGGCGAAAAGGCGCGGTGCAATTTTCAGCTTCCGCCCCGCGCCTAGCAAATGTAATGCCAAAGTAAAAAGTCTGTCATTCCAACGGGAAATTCAAGTTGTCCCCCAAAGTTCCGGTACTATTTGACGAGACACGCCATATTTGACGGATAAGGCTCTGTCATAAAACCGTGTTGATGGCGTTGCGCGAGGCGTCATGTCTCCACGGCCGGCTCGCTTGCGCCTTCGGCGGGCAAGGAAAACAGAGCCTCCGCGCAAAGGGCACAGGAAGAGCGGACAGAACTCCGCAGCCTTTCACTCTCCAGACAGTTTCAAGTCTGGCGGCGCTCTTTTCCCAGCCCCAGCTTCCGCATTTTGGCCCGCAGGGTACTCGGGTTCAGCTTCAGGAGTTCCGCCGCGCCTCCCCGCCCGGTCACTCTGCCCCCGGTCTGTTCCAGCACTCCGGCAATGTGCGCGCGTATGACGGATTCAAGGGAAAGATCGCCATGCGCCGTTTCGCGCGCCTCCGCCGTTCCGGGCAGCGGCGCTTCCCCCACGCTGATTTCAAACGAGGGCATGAAGCGGCCGCTCCACAATATGACGGCGCGGGCGACGGCGTTCTGCAGCTCACGGATATTGCCCGGCCAGGGATAGGCGCACAGCTTCCGCAGATTGTCGGCGGGAATGTCCGGCATATTGCCTATTCCCTGCTTTTCGCACTGGCGGCGCAGAAAGAAGTCCAGCAGCAGGGGAATATCTTCCGGCCTGTCCCGCAGCGCGGGAATAGGAATAGGAAAAAGATTGAGCCGGTACAGCAGATCCTGGCGGAAACGCCCCTCACGAACCATCTGCCGCAGATTCCGGTGTGTGGCGGCAATAATCCGCACATCCACGGGGATTTCCGTACTCCCGCCCACCCGTTCGATGACGCCTTCCTGCAGGACGCGCAGCAGCCGGGCCTGCGCTGTAAGGGGCAGTTCCCCCAGCTCGTCGAGCAGCAGCACGCCGCGATCCGCGCGCTCAAAACGCCCGCGATGCATGGCGTCCGCGCCGGTGAACGCTCCCTTCTCATGCCCGAACAGTTCACTGTCCACCAGATTTTCAGGAATGTTGCCGCAGTTCATTTTGACAAAGGTTCCGCCATGCCGGGCCGAACAGCGGTGCACAATGTTGGCGGCGACCTCCTTGCCGGTTCCCGTTTCGCCCAGCAGCAGCACGGGGAAATCCTGCCGCCCGGCCATCCACAGCATATGCAGGGTTTTCTGCATGCCCGGCAGATTTTCCAGCTCCAGATATCCGGGGTCATTGCGCCGCGCAGCGGCCTTTTTCCCTCCGCGGCCCGATTTCCAGTATTCACTGAACAGATCGACAAGAGCGAACATCCGCGCGCAGTGCACTTCCTGAAAGCGCTCTTCTCCCTCCGCCACGATGCCGAACACGGCAAATTTTCCGTCCGCGAAGGTGTTGCGGAAAAAAAGAATGGAAAAGGGTCTGCGCGGCAGGGAATTGCGCAGCAGCGTGATGGTAATGGCGTGATCGTCCTGGCCGCCGATGCGCACCATGGGCCCATGCGACACGGCCGCAGCGGCCCGCAGATATTCCCGCTCATAGGTTCCGGACAGAATCTCCCTGCCGCCCACCGGGGGATAGACATGCAGCCGCCGCTGCTCCTCGATATCCCGCGGTTCGGTAATCAGCAGAAAGGAAACGGGAAAGAACGGACGCAGCATGCCGAACAGATTTTCCAGGCAGCCCCGGCTGTTGCGCGAAGACTGGAGCGCATGCCTGATATCGTTGCGGGCGCTGAGAATCTCCTCCAGTTCGTTCGGCGGGCACTGCGGCGCGTGAAGGTATGTTTTCATGCTCTCCCCTTATACTCTCAACAAGCTTATTAAACCTCTCTTTTACTCGTCATATATGACATATCTTATCAAATAACGCTACCAATCCTTTCATCTGAAACCAACAAGCACCTGTAATACTTATTTTTATCATTTTGGCACTGCTATTGCAAAACGGGAGACAACTCTTCATTTCACCTTTTACCTGCCACGTCAGGAGAATTTCATGAACAGACCCAAGCGAGTGATGGTAGTCGGCATTGACGGCGCGGTTTCACATATTGTGGAAGAGCATATCAGGGAAGGCATCCTGCCCAACTTCAAAAAGGTATATGAACATGGCGTGAAGAGCCTGAACAGCCTTTGCCCCATGCCCACCATCACCCCCCCGAACTGGACCTGCATTTCCACCGGCGCGTGGCCTGTAACCCACCAGATCACCTGCTACTGGCGGCATATTCCCGGCACCACGCCCACCAGCAGCAATACGGAAATGAACTTCAGCGGCGAGCGCATCAAGGCGGAAACCATCTTTGAAGCCGCGGAACGGGCGGGCAAGAAGTCTCTGGTGATCAACTACCCCACCAGCTACGGCCTGCACAAGAGGCTGAAAAATTCCGTGGTGGTGGGCGGCTCCGGCCTCAGCGTCGGCACCATTCAGGACAACGAAACGTCCGCCGGGCTGGGCGCGCCCTACTCCGGCGGGCAGTTGTTCTGCGACGACCTGATCGTCAGCTCCCGCTATCACCCCGGCGGCATCCTGACCGAAATGAAGGACGCCGGAGACTGGAAAAACGTGGACGACATGGGCGACGACCCCATGGAAATCGAATTTGACGTGCTTTTCGCCAAAAGCCCCTTCAGGATGAAGCGGCACACCTGGTATTTTCTGGTGCGCGACATGAACGGCGACGGTTACGACACCGTCACGCTTTCCCCAACCCGCGACTTTAACGACGCCTTCTTCACCGTTTCCGGCAAGCAGGAATGGAGCCCCCGCGTTCTGACCAAAGTGCGGCTTGAAGACGGCACGGAAAAGGAAGTGGCCTTCCTGGGCAAGGTGCTCAATCTGAGCGACGACGGCCTGGACTTCGACTTCTACCTGACCCAGATGCTGAATACCGACGGGGATCTGTGGTGCTTCCCCAGGGAAAAGGCCGCCTGCCTGCGCGACATCGACTGCGTGCCCACCACCAAGGCCGGCTTCCTCCTGCGTCTGCTGGGCTGGTACGACGACGAAATGTTCTCTCAACTCATTGAAATGCACAACCGCTGGCTGGGCGAGTGCATCGTGCGCCTGATGCGCGATACCCCGGACTGGGACATCTGCTATTTCCACACCCATCCCACGGATTCCGTCTATCATTACCTGATGACGGAACTTGACCCCGCCACCTGTTCCTCAAAGGAAGCCAACGAACACGCCTGGGAATTCCACCGCCGCCTGTACCGCTCCACCGACGCCATGCTCGGCAAACTGCTGGAGGAAGTGGGCGACGACACGCTGGTCATTCTGGTATCCGATCACGGTTCCAAGGCGGACGGCGCGACCTTCAACCCCTCCGAGGCTCTGATGAACGCGGGCCTCATGGAAGTGGACGAAAACGCGGAACCCAGCGAAGCCATGAAGACGGCGCTGAAAAACCTCTCGCCGGAACAGGCCGCGGCGGCCCGCAAGGCTCTGGCCGAACCCCTCATTGAAAAGTCCAAGGCTTTTCCGCAGCGCTCCTGCTTCATCTACGTCAACCTCAAGGGCCGTTACCCCGGCGGCATCGTGGAGCCGGAAGACTATTACAAGGTGCAGCGTGAAATCATCGACGCCCTGTACACCTATGTCGAACCCAAGACCGGCAGACGCCCGGTGGCTCTGGCCCTGACCAAGGAGGACGCCCTGCTGCTCGGCATGGGAGGCGAACAGTGCGGCGACGTGGTGTATACCTGCTACCCCGAATACGGCGCGCAGCACGGCCCGATCCTGTCCACGGCCAAGTGGGGCATCGGCGATCTGCACACCATGTCCGTGTTTTACGGCCCCGGCATCAAGAAGGGCTTTGAAATGGAGCGCGCCACCCAGCTCGTCGATATCGTGCCCACCATCTGCTACATGATGGGCATCCCCTACCCCACCACCTGCGAAGGCGCGGTGCTGTATCAGGCGATGGAAGACCCGGACGCCTACACCGTGAAATAGCGCTCCCGCGCGGGGCATCTTCGGGACGCCCCGCGCACGGACATACGGAAAGAACCATGCGCGCCGAAGAAATCGAACAGAATATCCTTTCCCTTGTGCTGGCCATGATCCGGGCCAGCGGCGTGGCCGTCGAGTGCATGGAACCGCTGGTTCTCATGGCCAAGCTGAAACGAACCCGTGAAGGCAGGGGGGGGTGGAGCACATCAGCTGGATGAGGACTCCCCTGCTTGAAATACGACGGCGCAAGACGCCGCAAGGCACCCTCTGGACGCTGCACAGCCCGGATGGCGTCCTGCTTCAGGAAATGCTTCAGGAAGCTGCCGCGCCCCCGGGTGCCGGAATATGAACCCCGACCGGCAGACCTGTTCAACAGAAAAAAGAGTTTAAGGAGATTATAGTCATGGCCAATCAGAAAAAGACCCTGCTCGTGTTCACCTCCGTCGACGCCGACGTGCTGCGGAACGGCAGCGCCGCGTCTCTGGAAAAGCTGCGCCAGAAGGGAGCGCTCGCTCCGCTGACCGTGGAAAGGGATCTCCGGACGGAAGCCGGCGCGGGAGCCGCTTCCGGCCAGATGATCTGGGACGCCGCCGCGGAAGCCGGGCTGGTGGTTGAGCCCATCACGGAAGAAGGTTCCGACTTTTTTGTCGCCGATGCGCCTACGGAGGCGGAACTGATCAACGTACTGGATGAAGCTCTCGCCCTCAGCAGCAAAAAACTGCTTATCGTCGTCGCCTGCCCCTCTCTCGCCGTGTTTTACGGCCTGGGCATCGAACGCGGCATCACGCTGGAAAAACCGGTTCCCGCCGCTTGCATCGCGCCCACCATCGCCTGGCTGGGCGACCTCCCCCTGCCTTCCGGCGTGGAAGCCCCTGCGGCCTACAGGGTGATTAAAGGGCTCAACTTCAAAATGCGCGAAGTGCGCAAGCTTTTTGAAACCAACGCTTCCATGATGGAAGCTCTGGAACGCGGCAGCCGCAAGCCCTGGGAAAAGCATGACTGCGCCTGATTGCGGCGCGCGCCGTTTTTCGCGCGGGGCATGACAGTGCCCCGCCCGAAAGCCTGAACCGCATCCGGCCGCGCGAGTCCCCCCGCTTGCGCGGCCCTGCTGAAACATTTCCCCATTACCTTCAGGAGCGAAACATGCAGCTTTCCGTTTCCTATCAGCGCCGCGGCGATCTCCATACCATCCATACCGGCGGCGCCGCGCTGGGCGATATCGTCATCGACAACTCCAGAGTGCCGGCCGAACAGCGCGGCGGCACGGCCAAGCAGCTTTTGGGCGCTTCCGCCCTGTTCTGCTTCTGCGCGGCCCTGAATGCCGCGCTGGAAAGCCGGGGCGTCCACTATGAAGACCTCAACGCCACCGCGACGCTGGATGTGGACGCCAATGCCGCCGGTCAGAGCCGGGTACTCAAAATCACCATCGACGCCTCTCTCTCCCTGGACGAAGAGGACGAAGACACCTTTGAACGCGTCCGGAAAATCATGAGCCGAGGCTGCCTGGTGACGGGTTCACTGCATGACGGCATTGAAATGGCGTATAATCTGACGCCGAATTACAAAGAAGACTGAGCCGAAACCCCTTCCACAACACTGTTCGCCCTTTCTTTGTGCCGCAAAGCGCAAAATCACCTCCACATATATGGAGAATGTCGTCATGAGCAATGACAATATCGGCCTGACCTGCAGCGGCCCCGACGACGTATGGCCGATTTCCAGAAAATACGCGCTGTACACCGCAGTCATCATCTTCCTTCTCGGTATGTTCGACCTGATCAGCAGGCAGGTCATTGTCTCCCTCTTCCCGCACATCAAGGAGGAATTTTCTCTCAGCGACAAGCAGCTGGGCATGCTGGTGGCTTCCGTCAACGTGGCCATTTCCGTGCTTGTCGTGCCCACGGCCTATCTTGTGGACAGGTGGAGCCGGAAGAAGATGATTTTCCTCATGGGCGTGGTCTGGAGTCTTTCCACGCTGCTCGGCGGCTTTGTCACCAGCTTTTCCCATCTGCTCATAGCAAGAATGCTGTGCGGCTTTGGTGAAGCCGGATACCAGCCCGCCGGGCAGAGCCTGCTGACGGCCTGCTTTCCGCGCAAGTTCCGCGCCACGGCCACGGCCATCGTGACCTGCGGCATGACCATCGGCGCGCCCATCGGGCTGGTGGTCGGGGCCTTCGTCGCCGAACACTGGGGCTGGCGTCATGCCTTCGGAGTTGTCGCCGTTCCCGGTCTGCTGCTCTCCTTCCTCGCCCTGCGCATGCATGATTTCAAGGTAAGCGATGACAGCGGGGAAAAAGCCGCCCGGCATGAAAAACGGAAAGGCCGGTTCATCCCGGCAGTCAGAAACATCGTGAAAACTCCCACCATCGTGTGTGTCATTCTGTGCGCCGTATGCATCCGCCTGTTCAACAGCGTGCTCATGACCTGGCTCCCCACCTATTTCACGCGCGTTGCGGAAGTGCCCATGACCACGGCAGGCAGCTATGCCTCTCTCATCATTCTGATGAGTTCCCTTGCCGTGCTCTACGGCGGGCCGCTGCTCGACTGGCTGAAGAACAGGAATGAACGGCTTGTTCCGCTGTGGCTGACCTTTGTCATGTTTCTGAGCGGACTTCTCAACTTCACGGCCTATACGTTTCTGCGGCCGGGCAGTCTTGAACAGGTGGCGCTTCTCGTCATTTCCGGATGTTTCTTCGGGACGCTCCTCGCGGCCGGTTCCTTCCTCATTCTTGATCTGACTTCCGCCACATCCCGCGCCACGGCCATCAGCCTGATGATCCTCTCCCAGAACCTGCTCGGGTACGGACTCGGCCCCATCGTCACCGGAACCCTGTCCGACATGTTCAGCATCTCCTTCGCCATGACCGCCGCCTCCATGATTCTTTTCGTGGGCGGGGCGATCTACGCCGTCTGCATTTTCACCTACCCGCGGGACAAGAAAAAGGCCGAGTGCGTGGACATAACGTTCCACGCCTAGAGCATTTTCGTTTTGAAAAGGCTTCCGGAGTCAAGCGAAGCGAGACTCCGCTCACGAATCCTGCCCCCGTCCCGTATCCCGGCGCGGTTCCCGGCATCGCACCGCGCGCCGCGTCACACCACTCACAGGGAGAGAATCATGAAAAAACTCATCCTATCGCTTGCGGCCGCCTTCACGCTGCTTTTCCCAGCCGCCTCGTCCGCCGTGGACGTCAGGGTTCACGGCAGATACCTGTGGTCCATGTCCTATCTCGATCACATGAACATTATCGATCCTCTGAACAGGGAGGTTCAGGGCAGTCGGTTCCAGGCATACCAGCGTCTGCGTCTGTGGTTCGACATGGCCGTATCCGAAAACCTCACCGCCGTGCTGAACCTTGAAGTGCCGCGCACGCTCCAGGGTTCTCTTGGCGTCGGCGGCCCCGGCAGCGAAGTCACCGCGCGCGAGGCATATCTCAGCTGGAAGGTGCCGAACACCGAATCGCGGGTGAACATGGGGCGCTTCTGGTTCCACATGCCCTCCTACACCTTTGATACCCCCATCCTGAACGAACCCGTTGACGGCGTGATGGTCAATATCCCCCTGGGCGACAACTACGATCTGAACGTGGCCTGGCTGCGCCCGCAGGCGGAGACGGCAGCATGGGGCACGGCGCATACTTCCGACAGCTCGGCGGATTTCGGCTTCCTCAGCCTGACCGCCGGCTACGAAAATCTGAAAGTCACTCCCTGGGTCATGGGCGGCAGCATCGGCAGCCACGTATTCAAAAACACGGTTTCCGCCACCCCCGGCGCGCAGTACAACCCGCGGACTCCCTACACGTCCTACCCCAGGGCGGCCATGCGCTACGGCCAGCAGGAAGGCGGCTGGGGGCTGGGCTTCTTCGGGGACGAAACGCCCGCATCCGGTTCCACCACGGTATGGATGGCAGGCTTCGGAGCCGAGCTGGGCATGTTCGATCCGTTCACCATCCGGGCCGATTTCTATTACGGCGGCAACGACGCCTCCGGCGGCGCGGCGCGCGAGGGCTGGTACGCCGCGCTCGGCGCGGATCTGAAAACGTCCGGTTGGGGCAGGCCGTTCATCCGCGGCTGGTACGCCTCCGGCGATGACGGCGGCACGAAGAAGAGCGGCCGCGCTCCGGTCTTTGAAGGGCAGGGCTACTTCAACGCCGCCTCCGGCTTCTTCTACGACAACACCCTGCTCTGTCCCACCATCATCAACCGCAACCCCAACGGCACATGGGGCGTACAGTTCGGCGTGAAGGATCTCGCGCTGTTCTCGCCCAAAATCACGCACCAGCTTTCCGCCACCTGGATCCGGGGCAACAACTCCGTAACCCGCGCCCACTACAGGGCGCCGGAAGGCTCCCCGAAAAAGTTCGCCATGGCCTGGGAAGACAGCCCTGTCGGGTACATGACCACAGCGGATTCCGCCCTTGTCCTCGACTTCATCACGGAATGGCGGCTGTACAGGAACCTGAGCTTCGCGCCCCTGATTTCCTATATCATCAGCGACTTCGACACCAGCGAGGATCGCTGGGGCTCAAAGTACGACGCCAACGGCTTCCGCTGTACCCTGAGCTTCAACTACGCGTTCTGAAACATCCCGCATTGCAATGCGTCCAGGCTTTCTCCCCGCCCTTCGTCACCGGGAGACGGGCGGGGAGCTTTCAAGCCACAACCTCCAGCAAGGCCAACCACAAAGGAATTTGTGATGTTTCAATCCACAGTCGCCCCATCCGGCGACTGACTCCGCAGCCGACGGGTAAGGGTCGTGCGGATTGCCCCGCCCTGAAGGGAGGGGGTACGGAAAAGGATTTCATCGGCTCCGCCGTCTTGTCAACTACTCGTTTCCCCCTGAAGGGGGAGGTCAAACCGCAAAGGAATTTTTGATGAAAAAATCCGCAGCCGCCCCCGCAGTTCTTCTCGGTCTGATAGGTCTTTCCATCATTCTGCTGTCCATGACCGGTGTGCTTGACGTCTCGTATGACAGGGACTTCGCGCAGGGCGAAATCGACGCCACGCGCGTGGATATTTCCCCCAAGCTCACGGGCCGGGTGCTGGAACAGCTTGTAGAGGACGGAACCAGCGTCAAAAAGGGAGATCTCCTGCTGGTCATCGACAGCCCCGAAATGGAGGCCAGGGTCAATCAGGCCCGCGCGGCGCTGGCGCAGGCCAAAGCTGTTCAGGCCAAGGCGCACCGTGGAGCCCGCGATGAAGAAGTGCGCCAGGCGGAAACCTCCCTTTCCGAAGCTCAGGCCGCACGGCGCATCGCCCAGCAGACGTATGAGCGTGTCCGCCAGCTGCATGCGAACAAGGCCATTTCCTCACAGGACCTTGATGAATCCAGAAGTCAGCTTTCCATTGCCCGGGAGAGGGAGGAACGCGCCGCCGCCGCGCTGGAAATGGCCCGTACCGGCAGCCGCATAGAAGATATTGAAGCCGCCGACGCTCAGGCGGATCTGGCTCAGGCCGCACTGGACGAGGCGCTGGCCACGAGCCGGGACATCCGCCTTTCCGCCCCCATGGACGGCGAGGTGAGCAAGGTGCTGGTGCGTCAGGGCGAACTGGTGACCCCGGGCTACCCCGTGGTTTCTCTGGTGGATCTGAACGACGTGTGGTCCGTGGTGCAGCTGCGCGAAAAATACCTCAACCATGTAACGATGGGCGGCGTTTATATGGGCACCATACCCGCGCTGGGCGACAGAAAGGTCAGGTTCCGCGTCACCTACATCTCACCTCTGGGAGACTTCGCCACATGGCGGGCCACCAACAGTTCAGGCTCCTATGACATGAAAACCTTCGAGGTGCACAGCACCCCCGTGGAACCCGTGCCCGGACTGCGTCCCGGCATGAGCGTCATCTTCTCCCTTGAAGACAACCCTGCTGAAAACTGAGGCCGGCCATGCACGGACTTCACGTCCTTCTCTCCTCCGTCAGAGCGGAAATGCAGTCATGGACGCAGCGCCCTCCCATGTTCTGGCTGCTGTTCGGCGCGCCGCTCATCGTGTTCGCGCTGCTCTGGACGCTGTTCGGCACAGGCGACATGCGCAACCTGCCTGTGGCGCTCTGCGATCTGGACCGCAGCATCACCTCTCACCGTCTGGCGCGCTGGATTGAGGGCTGCCCGAGCATGAGCGTGACCCATATGGTCAACACGCCCGAAAACGGCGAAAGGCTCCTGCGGGAGGGCAGGGTCTACGCATTCATTCTCATTCCCAAGAACTTCGAGCGGGATGTGCTGCGCAAGCGGCCCGCACACTTTACCGCGTGGCTGGACGGGCAGAACATGGCCGCGGCCGGTCTGCTCAAACGCGACATCAGCGACGTGGGCGCGGCCTTCTGGAAGCGGCAGGACAGCGAAATGCGCGGAAATTCCGGCATACCCAGGGAAAGCGCACTGATCCAGTCCTCCACCGTCACGCTGGATCTGCGTCCCATCGGAAACCCCACCACCAATTACCGGTTTTTTCTGCTTCCGGGGCTGCTGCCCGCGATCATTCAGCTTGCGTCCGGCATAGCTTCCGCCTGCTCACTGGAAAATCTGCTCAATCCGCTACGCGCAAACCGCGTCTGGCCAGGAAGGGAAAACGGCGCGCCGGGCACCGCCGCCATTCTCGGTTCCCAGCTCGCTCTGACGCTGTGGTACGCCGCGCTGGGCGCAGGGCTTTCCGCCCTGCTCTTCCTCAACGGCGATCTGCTTCTGCACGGCGGATTTATCCGCCTGCTTCCGGCCTGGCTGCTCATGGCAGCCGCTTCGGTAGCCCTCGGCCATCTGCTCTATGCCATCCGGCCTTCCCTGACCGACGGACTCAGCCTGATCTCGGTCTATTCCTCCCCCGCCTTCGCCTTTGCCGGGCTGACCTTCCCGCTTCAGGCCATGCCGTTCCTCGGCAGATACTGGGCCATGTCCCTTCCCATCACGCACTACCTTGACTTCCAGGTTCATGCCGGGCAGCTCGGAGCAACGTTTTTCAGCCAGTTCCCCGCGCTTGCCGCCATGGCGCTGCTGACCCTTGTTTTCGGCGGTCTGGGGCTGGCGCTCACCGTACGCCGGGGCACCCTGCTCGCCGCAAAACTCCGGGCCATCCGGCAGGAAGGAGCAACCGCATGAAAACCCTGCTGAACTTCCTTCTCGGGCTGCGCGGCGCGTTTCTCGCCGCGGGGCGCGACCTCATGGACAACAAGGCCGCGCGCACGGTCATGATCGGCGGCGTGCTCTTCTATTCCCTGCTGTATCCGCTGCCCTTTCACAACGAAGTGCCGCAAAAGCTGCCTCTTTTCGTGGTCGATCAGGCCCGCAGCGATCTTTCCCGCCAGCTCATGCGCATGATCGACAGCACGGAAGGCGTGCGCGTCGCCGCCGTGACGGATTCCTCCCAGCTTGCGCTGGAACGCATGAAAAGCGGCGACGCCACGGCCGTGCTGATCATTCCCGGCGATTTCTCGCGCAACATCATGCGCAGCGGCAAAACCATTCTGCCGCTGTACTGTGACGCGAACTCCCTGCTTTCCTACCGTGTGGCCTTCACCGGTGTGCGCCTCGCGGCGGAAAACCTCGGCGCGGGCGTGCGTGTGGAACGCTACCGGAAAGCGGGGATGCCGCTGCTTTCCGCCCTTTCCCTCCAGGTGCGCGGGCAGGCCTCCGTCTTCACCCTGTACAACCCCGCGGGCAACTATTTTCTGAACACCGTGCCCGCCGTCTTCGTGGTCATCCTCCAGCAAATCATGATCATCGGCTGCGCCATGATGTCCGGCAAGGCATGGAACGACCCGATGCAGGGGGAACACGGCAGAGACGCGTGCGCGACGACCGGCCGGATTCTGCTGTGCTGCTGCCTCTTCTTTCTGCACGCCTTCTTTTATTTCTGGCTGCTGCCCATATGGTACGATGTGCCCCGGCCCCACAGCTTCGGCCTGCTGCTGTTTTTCCTTTTCCCCCTGTTCTGGGCGGCCGGTTCACTGGGCTGTTTTTTCGGACGCCTGCTCAAAACGCCGGAAATGGTCTTTGTGGCCATTCTGCCCTGCGCCCTGCCCATGCTCTTTCTTTCCGGAGCCGTATGGCCTCCGGAGGCCATGCCCGCTTTGGCGCGCTTCGCGGCGCAGTTCATGCCCACCACGCCCGGCATCGTCGGTTATCGCCTGATCATGGGGCGCGGCGCGGGCTTTGCGGAAATCATGCCGTTGTGGCTCCAGCTCTGGGGGCTGGCCCTGGCCTATTACGGCCTGGCGCTCTTTCCGGCGCGGCGGAAAAAGCCCGAAAATCAGGATCGGGCCGCGCCGCCCGACGCCTGACTCCCGCGGGCGGGACAAGCTGTTGCTGAACTCTCATACTCCCTGCAAGATTCTGGAGGACATATGACCACCACGGCATTTCAACGCGCGGGCGCGGCTCTCTGCCTGGCTGCTGGTCTTACCCTGTCCGGCTGCTCGTTCGCTCCGGACTACCAGCGGCCGGAAATGGACATCCCTGAAAACTGGAGCGGAGCGCCCTGCCGGCTCCCCACGGCAGAAAAAGGACTGGAAGTCCAATGGTGGAAACGTTTCCATGACCCCGTGCTGGACAGGCTGGTGGAAGAAGCCCTGCTGCACAACCAGAACCTCGCGGAAGCCGTCGCCGCCGTCGATCAGGCCCGCGCCTATCTGGGTATGGCCCAGTCCCGGTATTTTCCGACCATCGCCGGCTCGGGCCAGGCAGGGCGCGCCCGCTATACGGACGAGGACACTGCATACTGGGCAGGGGCGGGACTCAGCCAGCTCCTGACCGGGCTGGGAACGCCCGCCGAAGGAACGGATCGCGTCAACAGCCAGGTTACCCTTGCTCTCCAGGCGGCCTGGGAAATCGACCTGTGGGGCAAGGTACGCAACACCTCGGCCGCCATGCGCGAACAGGTGCTGGCCTCTGAAGCGGGACAGCGCGGCATGATGCTCAGCCTGGCCGGACAGACGGCCTCCGCCTATATCAGCCTGCGCAGCTATGACGCCCAGCTTGCCATAGCCAGACGCACACTGGCATCCCGCGAGGAGGCCGCAAAGATTTACAGCTCCCGCTACAAGGTGGGCGTGATCAGCGAGCTGGACTACATGCGCGCCCTGACCGAAGTGGATACCGTGCGCGCCAGCCTGTACACCGCCCAGTATCAGGTATCCATGGCGGAAAGCGCGCTCATGGTGCTCACCGGCCGTTCCCCCCGCGACATTTTTGAAGCCGCGCCGGAACGGGGGCTGGAAATCGACGCCATGCCCGACGCCCCGCAACTGCCTGTGGGCCTGCCTTCCGATCTGCTGGAGCGGCGTCCCGATCTTGTGGCGGCTGAAGCCATGCTCAAGGCGGCCGATTTCAGGATCGGAGCGGCCAGAGCCGCCTGGTTTCCGTCCATTTCCCTGACCGGCCAGCTCGGAACCCAGAGCACCGAACTTGAGCAGCTCTTCAACCAGACCTCCAAGCTCTGGGGCTTTGCCGGAAACATCAGTCTGCCCATCCTCACCTTCGGGCGCATCTCCAGCAACGTCAAGGCCAGTGAAGCGGCCCGGCGCCAGGCCGCAGCCGCCTATGTGCTTGCTGTGCAGAAGGCGTTCAGGGACGTGCGCGACGCGCTGGCCGTTCAGGATCGCACCGCGCATGTGGTCAATGCTCTGGAATCCGCCGTGAACCGTCTGCGCACGGCCACGCGGCTGGCGCGCCTGCGCTACGACAACGGTTACGCCTCCTATATGGATGTGCTGGATGCCGAACGCTCCCTGTTCGGGGCGGAAATCCAGCTTGCCGGAGTGCGCGCCGCCCATCTTTCCTCCATCATCCATGTGTGCATGGCGCTGGGCGGCGGATGGGAAGAGGCCGCAGCGTCCGGGAGCTAGAGCTTTTTGTCATTGCAATGCTCTAAGGCTGCTGACTTTGGCAGCAGCCCCGAACATTGCGAGCAGGTCGCGGCTTGGCCGTAAAGCGAGCGGTTTTCGTGCCTTTCCGTCAAGCCGCTTTGGCGGCCTGAACGGCGCAAACGCCGCGAAGCGGGGTTTGTCATCCGTCTGTGTGAAGCCGCGCTTCACTCGGCTCCGCTCCGCGTGACATTTGACCGCGATCTCCGCATGGCCGGACATGATCAGGGACGCCACTGGTTCAACCAGTAGCGTCTTTTTCCTGTTTTTTGCTGGTCTGACCAGCATTTTCCACTCAAACCCCTTGTCGAATATCATATTCAGGGTGTAGCCTGAAGCCGCGTCAGAATTATTTTGTCATTCCTTTATTTTTGGTTGAACCAGATGACAGACCCTACCGGCATCCATGCGATTATCCCTCAGCTGCTCGGCCTCATTGAGGAGCTGAGCCTTCACCCCGGCGACAGGCTTCCCGGTGAACGGGAGCTGGCCGCGCGCCTTGGCTGGAGCAGAAACACACTGCGCGAGGCACTTACGCTCATGGCCTCACGCGGACAACTGGAAATTCGCCCCCGGCAAGGCATCTTTCTCGGCGGATCGGATTCCCGGGACTGCGCCGCGCTGCTGCGCGAAGGAGTCGGGGCACTGCGCCTTGTCGCGCCCTCCCTCACCTCCGCGGTCTGCCGCGAATGCGGCCCGGCCGAGCTGGCGGTTCTTGAAGGGCATACGGCAACCCTCGGGCGGGCGCTGGTGGAAGAGAACTTTCTGCTCGTCTGGCGCAGCCTCACCGTATTTTACCTTGAAACGGCAAAGCTTGCCCGCAACCGCATGGTGGAAAAACTGCTTGCGGACATATGCGCCCTCATCCCCGAAAACAGGGACGGCGCGGGCCTGCCCCGCATCCGCCGCGACGCCCTGCAAAATTTTTTCACCGCCCATGTGGGTCTGCTGCATGGTCTGCGTTCGCGCAATTCGACACAAACGGCGCAGCTCGCCCGTGACAGCCTTGAAGAGCTGCGCCGTTTTCTGGATGCATCCTTCGCCGGGAGGAAGAGTGACGACTCTCCCTCCGGGAGGGGGCGGCAATGACGCGGAGGGAATTTTTCCGAAGCGTGCTTCCCGGCTTGCACGGGAAGAATGACGAGCCCGAAGATGACGGGCGCGAATCACTGCAGGAGCTGTTCCTGCGGGCGATGGAACAGGGGCTTGATCCCGCGAGTTATACCCCCGAAGCGCTGCGGAGGATGCTCGCCGAACGCGCCCCCGAAAAACAGGGATGAGCCGGGGCCATGCCCGGCCATCCGCGTTGGAGGAAGCCCGGAAACCATACGGCGGCAGTCATGCCGATGGTGAGGGCAATGTACGGCGCGGACTCTCCGCCCGCGTAAAGCAGGAGACTTCAGGCTCCCCAGGGGGGATGAGCGAAGGCTCCGCCGACAAACTCAAGGAGGAACACATGTCCCAGGAACAGCTTCCGTATCTTGAAGAGCGAAAGCTCGTCAAAAGATGGAACGGCCCCATCCCCGCTCTGGTGAACTTGGCGTTCACGCTGGTGATTTTTGCCGTGACCTGGTGGATTTTCCAGGATCCGCGCGGCATCATGCGCTTCTACACTCCCTATGTGGGCTATAACTACTGCCGCTGGTGGCTGATCATCCTTATCTGGATGGCGTACACCTTCGACTTCTGGCCCTTCAAAAAAGACTGGATCCGCACCGCGCATCCGCTTCAGAAAGGCATTGTGCTGTCCCTCATTTCCATAGGCACGATGATCTTTTTCATCCACGGCTTCTTTGAAGGCGTGCTCGGCAACTTCGCCTTTGCCTATTTCAACCCCGAACAGCTCATGAAGCTCGGCCTCACCGACTTCTATTCCACGGAATACGCGGCTCAGGCCTGCATGATGTTCGCCGTCATCGCCTCCTGGATCAGCCCCGCCTGGGTTGTGGCGCTTGAAGGGCAGCCCTGGGCCGACGCCCGTCAGCCCGTGCGCGGCTTCAGCATCTGGCTCGGCACCTTCTGCCTCAGCCTGGTCATCTATTTCATGACCATGCACAATCACATGGGCATTCTGTACTACCCCTGGCAGTACTTCACCGCCATTTGCCCGCCCTACTGGGAGCAGTTCGCCGAAACCGTGTCCGCCAACTTCCATGTGGCGTGGATCATGTGCTGCACCGTTGTGGTGTGGTTTGTGGAAGGCATATGGGAACGCTACCCCTTTACCATGATCAAGCGCGACTGGCCCCGCCGCATCGCCCTGTTCGTCGGCATCATCGTCATAGCGTGGGCGCTGTGCCTCTTTTTCTGGTACATGCAGGAACTGGTGTGGGGTGAAGCCATCCGAGGCCATCGCCGCGACGCCGCCCCGGACTGGCGCTGGCTGCATGTGGGCGAAACGGCCATCTTCTTCCTGGTGCCCGCCCTGTTCCTCCAGTTCTACTGCGGCAACTGGCCGCACAAGTTCAGCACGCCCGTCAACGTGCTTGTCCGCACCGGCATTGTCATTGTCGGCGGCATAGCCGTGTACTGCCTGTATTACATGTACGCCCACAACCTGCTGGGCACGCAGAAGGGCTTTTCACATCCACAGCAGTTCCCCATGATCCCCATGATCTGGCTCATCGACATCTGGCTGATCAACTGGTGGTTCATGGACGGCTGGCCGGGCTGGCGCCGTGAATTCAAGACGGCGGAAGACCTGGCCGAAGAAAAGCGCCATATCGAAATCGACCATGCCTGGAACCCCGGCATGAAGACCGGGCTCATCGCGGGCATCGCCGGCGGCGTGGTTCTGTACTTCCTCATCGTATGGCTGCTGCCTCTCTGCAGTGCAACTTTCACCCTGGTGAAGTAGGAGTTTGTATGAACAGACGTGAATTTCTGAAAGGCGCGTCTCTCGGCCTCGGAGCCGGCGCGCTTGGAGCCATGGGGCTTTATTCCTATACGCCCGCGCGCAGGGCCTTTCTGCCCGACATCAACCGCCAGATGTCCGACTTCGGCGTGTGCAAATCCGTGAAAGTCACCAATATCTCGGAAACGAGCTGGTTCGACAACGGCGTCTTCATGAAAAACGTGACCGGCGCGGGCGGCCTGCTGGTGGACCAGTACACGTTCAACTGGGCTCCCTTCGGCAACGGCAAGGGCATAGGCAAGGGCTCCTACGAAGAAGGCATCGCCAAGATTAAGCCCTATATCCAGAAGGGCGATCTGCATGGCGCATGGGCCGTGGCCAAGGAAAACTCCGTGGACGCCGACAACGCGGGGGGCTTTTCCTGCCTGGTGGAAGTCGAAGCCATGGACGGCAAGGTTTCCAAGTACCTGTTCGACTGCGGCTGGAATTACGACTGGATGGAAGAAAGCTTCAAGCGCGAAGGCATCGACAACATGCTGGCCAACGGCGAAATCGACGGCTTCATCCAGACGCATGAGCACATGGATCACTACTGGGCCTTTCCCGTGGTGGCCAAATACGGCCCCAACGTGCATGTCTACACCCCCAGTACCTTCTACCCGCAGGGCAAGCAGTACATCAAGGATTCAGGCCATACGGGCGAGCTCACCGAGGTAAAGAAGGGCCTCTATTCGCTGCAACCCGGCGTGGCGCTGTATCAGTTTGAATGCCCCATCATCTTCAAGGTGTTCGGGGAAATGTCCCTGTACTGCAACGTCAAGGACGTTGGCCTGGTCAGCATCACCGGGTGCTGCCACCAGGGCATCATCCTGTTCGCCGATACCGCCTACAAGGAACTGAAATACGAAAAGGATCAGTTTTATGGACTGTACGGCGGCCTGCACATCTCGCCCTTTGACGACTGGGATCCCAAGTACGACGACCTGGTCATCGGCCTGAAAAAATGGGATCTGCAACGCGTGGGCTGCAACCACTGCACCGGCCTGATCACCGCGCAGAAGTTTGTGGACGCGGGGTATCCCGTGGTGCAGGGCACGGCCCGTTTCCGTTCCAAGACCACCAACTATCTGGGCAACGGCGATATCATCACGTTCCCCGCGTAACCTGATCCGGGGCGCGCGGAAGCTCGCCGCGCGCCCCGTTCTTTTGAGATGCCATGAAGCTGGAACATATCCTCCCCCGGGCCCTTGGCGACAGCCATTCCGACTGCGCCAGCATCTTCACGTCTCTGGTCATGGGCGCGCACTTCGAGCGCAGCCGCGCCAGAAGTCTCGGATGGAGGGGCGTGCGGCCTTGCGCATCGGAACACCCCGCCTGGACCTGCCGCGCTGCCGGTTCCGACCTTGTTTTCGGCATCCGCTTTGACGGAGAGGAAAGCTGCGGCGACGCATCTCCCGCCGCGTCCCGGGAGCGGGCCGCCGCTTCCCGGCATTGCCTGCGCGGCTATTTCAGCCTTTACGCCTTTCCCCCCGCGGATTCGCCCCTGCTGGACTCGTTTCCTCTGGCGGCGCTCCAGTACGCCCTTTCCCCCGGTTATAAGGATGCCATCCGTGAATTTTCCGGTGGTGAACCTGCGTTTCAAGCCTTTCGCATGGGTCAGCTTCGGCTTGACGCCTCTTTTGCAGGGGATGCTCTGGCCCTGACGCTGGAAGCTCCGGCCCGTCACCGTGTGCTCGCCGCCGACGGCATAACGGCAGACGCCTGCGCGGACGCCCCGGAAAAAGGCTGGCTGGTCGCGCCCGGCGCTCCGGAATGCGACGTGCCGGCCTTCCGGCTCTTCATGCGGCTTTTTGCCGTGCTGGCCGCCACGGCGGAACAGCGGCTCGACGAAAAAGCCGCTGTTTCCCGCGGCCTCTCTTCCGTGCCCCGCATGTGCTTTCATCGGGACGGCCGTATGGAGGAATGCCCTGAAGAAAAAGAATTTCTGATCAACTGCACAGCCTCATTCGGCCCTTCTCTCGCTCTGGCCGGAGAGGCGCTGACGCCGCTTCGCTCTCTGCCCGCCCGATATCGCGCGCAAGAGCCGGAGCGGCGTTCCCTCCCTGTTCTCCATGTGCTTACCGGCTTCCTCGGCGCGGGGAAGACCACCTTCCTGCGCCGCTGGCTGGACTTTCTGCACGGACGTGAACGGTACACCGGCGTTATCCAGAACGAATTCGGCAAGGTGGCGCTGGACGCCGCGCTCATGAAAGGCGACACCGTTGTGGAAGCGCTGGATGAAGGCTGCGTATGCTGTTCCCTGGCCGACAGCCTGCGCCCCGGACTGGAGCGCATCATAGCCGCCATGCCCGCTGAACAGTTTGTGCTGGAAACCACGGGGCTGGCCAATCCCGCCAACGTCATGGCAGCGCTGAACGGCCTGCGCGATCTTGTCGCGCCCGGCCTGGTCATCACCGTGGCAGACGCCCTGGACCTGCGCGGGAACCGTGCTCTTTCTCCCGACGGCCCCGGCCTGGAAAACGCGGGCATACGGCATGCCCAACTCCGGAAAGCCGACGTCATTATCGTCAACAAAAGCGACATGCTCTCTTCTGCCGAACTGGAGGCCTTGATCAGCCGTTTGCGCGCACTGAACGGCAAGGCTCTTGTGCTGGCCGCCCAATATGGCAATATCGCCTTCGCGGAGCTGGACGCGTGGATAGACGCCCACGGCGAAACGCGGCTGCCTTCCCATGCTCCGCACATTTTGCCGATGGGGCAAAAGGACGTCACCCATGCGGAAGAAGGCTACATTGCCCGCATCGTGACGTTTGAACAGCCTGTTTCGCAGGCGGGCCTTGAACAGCTGCTGCGCCGGGCCGGGCCGGGGCTGTGCAGGGCCAAGGGAATCATCCCCATTGAAGGAAAAGGTATCTGCATTGTGCAGTATGCCGCCTCCCGGCTGGAAATCACCCCGGCCCCCGGTGAAATGCCCGTCGGCCTTACGCTTATCGGCACGAACCCCGCAATCTGAATCGCAAAGGAATTCCTCATGTTTCAATCCACAGTCGCCCCATCCGTCGACTGACTCCGCGGCCGACGGATAGGGGGCGTGCGGATTGCCCCGCCCTGAAGGGAGGGGGTACGGAAAAGGATTTCATCGGCTTCGCCGTCTTGTCAACCACTCGTTTCCCCCTCAAGGGGGAGGTCTCAAACCACAAAGGAATTTTTGATGAACATATTCCTGATGGGCGGCTGGATGATGTGGCCCCTGGCGCTGGTTTCCGTGACGGTAACAGCCATTGTGGCGGAACGCCTCCTGCTTTTTTCCTCCTGCCCTTTTCCGCCGAAAGACTTCACCGAACGCCTTGAGCAGGCGGTGGAAGGCAATACCGTCCCTTTGCTGGAAGCGCTGCGCAAGGTTCCCATGCTGCGCCGTTTTGCCGACGCCATGGAGCGCAGCCACCCCGGCAGGGAAGCCGCCCTCCGCATTGAAGGTGAAGCGGTGATAAAAAAGCTGGAAAAGTATCTTCCCCTGCTGTCCATTCTGGCCCGGCTTGCGCCGCTCATGGGCCTTCTGGGCACGGTGCTGGGCATGATCTCCGCCTTTTCCGAAATCGCGAACGCGCAGGCGGGCGTGAACATGAATCAGCTCGCGGGGGGAATATGGCAGGCGCTCATCACCACGGCCGCCGGGCTGTTCATCGCCATCCCGGCCCTGTTCTGCCTGCACCACTTCCAGAGCAGAACAACCGCCGTGGCCGCCGCCCTTTCCGATGCCGCCAACGCCGTTCCCTCCCTGCCGGAGGAACGTTGACATGCTTGACCTGCGGCCACGGCACGACTTCAAGACGGAACTCGATCTCACGCCGTTCATGGACGTGATTTTCATTCTGCTGCTGTTCTTCATCATTGCTTCGGCCTTTGCCGTGCGCGGGCTGGATATCGACCTGCCCCCCGCCAGGAGCAGCCAGGCGCTCTCCGGACGGGTGGTGGAAATACGCCTGAATGAAGACGGCAGTTTCCTCTGCGACGGCGTTCCCGTGGAAAGGGCCTTTCTGCGCTACAAGCTTCAGGATATCGTGAGAGGCTTCCGCAAGACGCCGGGGCAGCTCGTGCTCAAGGCCGCCCCGAAAGCGCCTGTGGATGCCCTTGTTTTTGTGGTGGATGAAGTGCGCATGCTGGGCGGGGAAAAGCTCATGGTGGCGACCTCGCGCCCAGGCGACGATCGGGCCGGCAGTGCAGGGGAGTAACGCGACATGACCGACAGCGAACGCCTTTGGACGGGTGTGGCCATCTCCCTGTTCCTGCACTTTTCCCTGACCCTGCGGTATCCCGCTGTCGAAGAGGAAAAGATCGGTTTTCGCGCCGTTCTGGAAATGGAGAGCCAGTCCTCCGCCCTGCCGAACGCGACGCGGCAGGGAACAGGCGTGGAATCCGCTCCGGCGGCCGGCCCGGAAGAGGCCGAACAGCTTGATCGGAAACGCCGCGCCTATCTCCGTTATATTGAGGACGTGGACGACGCGATCCATGCCAGGCGGCTGGTTTCCGGCGATACCGGGCTTATCGGCGTAGCCCTTTGCGCGTTCACCATAGAGGCCGACGGCACATTCCGTTCCCCGCAGATCGTCTCAACATCCGGCAGGCCGGAACTTGATGCCTCGGCCCTGCGCGCCGTACGCGCGGCCAGCGGCGTGGTGCGCCGTCCCGACATTCTGGGTTCCGAGCCCATCCATGTTTCCCTTCAGGTAAAATATCAGTACGGCCTGGAATGAGCCCCTTCACGAAGGCGCAAGCGAGCCAGCCGTGGATACATGTTGCCTTATCTCCGCTGTCGCCATTCGCAAGGCTCCTTCGTCGCCTAGAGCGTTTTGCGATTGAAAGTATCTGCCAGCCAAGATCCTATGTTCTGGCGCGCAGGTTTCACGCCTCCGCCGGAGCTTAACGCCGCAAGTGAATTGCGGCTACTCCGTCGGAGCGGCGCCCTTAGCCGTTAGCGCGCAGCGCTTTACGGATAAGGAGAGCAGAGATGAGCCTCGCTCCGCTCGACTCCGAGAGCATTTCAATGACAAAATGCTCTGACGACTGCCGCTCGCCCGTGTGGAACACGGGCTGTCTTTACGGCAACGAATGTTGCCGCCCGTGCCTTGGTAAAAATCCACGTCTGGCGCAACGCCATCAACACGGTTCTACTACAGAGCCCGATTCTTTTTTAACTTGCTTTTTTCCAGATGCGGCGGTATTGCTAACAGTCCTTCCCTTAAAGGGAAAGAAAAAGTATCCTGACTGCCCGACAAGGGCGGCATCCATAGGAGGACGTCATGGGCAAACAGTGTGAAATCTGCGGCAAGAAGGCTCAGGTCGGCAATCTGGTCAGCCATTCCAACATCAAGACCAAGCGCCGCTTCAATCCCAACCTTCAGAATGTACGCCACCAGTTCGACAACGGTGAAGTGCGCAACATCACCGTGTGCACCCGCTGCATACGCGGCGGTGCCGTGCGCAAGCCTGTCGTTCATGCCAAACAGGGCGAATAATCCCGTCTGGCCCCTGTGCCGACAAGCGGAATTTTCAGGGCGGGGCGTATGCTCCGCCTTTTCTTGTATTCGCCCCTCTTCGTCATGTTCGTACGCCGTCTTCCCTCCTCCCGCCGGGTTCTTTCCGCTCTGCGCCCCGCGCGGCGCAAGCCCCGCAACCTTATCCGGGCCGCCCGCCGTTCCGGCGCGGTCCCCCCGTTCTGGCGCGTGGTGGACGGGCGGATTACCGGCCCTGACGGGGAACCCGCGCGCGGAAGAATGCCCGACGTAACGCCCCCGCCCCACCTGTCGGCCTGGTGGAAACTCGCACTGGACGCCAAAGGCATCCCCTGGATGGCGGACGGACACGGGGCGAACGCCCGCCTCTTTGTGCCCGCCCTGTTTGAACGCATGGCGCGGGCCGAACTGGCGGCCGTCACGGCGGAAAGCCTGCGCGGCCAGCCCGCCCCCCTGCCGCTGAAGCGCAATCTGCACTGGACGCTCATTGTCCTGCTGATCTTCCTGCTCTGGCAGGGCTTCATTTCCGGCTGGCGGCTCCTGCCGGACAGCGCGGATCAAGGCTTTGCCGCCCTGCAAAGCCGGGCGGAGCTGTGGAGGAACATGGGCGCGCTGGACGTGGCCCGCGTGATCCGTAACCACGAATACTGGCGCTGCATCACCGCCCTGACCCTGCACGCCGACGCGCAACACTTCTTCGGAAATCTGCTGTTCGGCGGGCTGTTGCTGGGGGTGGCCGCCCGCCGCATGGGATTGGGGACGGCCCTGTTGTTGGCTGTTCTGGCCGGGACACTGGGCAATGCGGCCAATACCCTGTACCGTCCGCTCCATCACGTCAGCCTGGGCTTCTCTACCGCCGTGTTCAGCCTGGCGGGAATCATCGGCGCGGACAGTGCGCTGCGCGAAGGGCGGGCTCCTGACGCCCGCCGTAAGGTTCTGCTGCCGCTGGGCGCGGCTCTGGCCTTGCTGGCCATGCTCGGCACGGAAGGCGAACGCACGGACTACGCCGCCCATATTTTCGGTCTGGCTGCCGGAATCGGTCTGGGTTTAATCGCCGGGTACGTTCTGCGGGAACGCGGCGTCCCCCGCCCCGCCCTCCAGATTCTTCTCGGCCTGATCGCCCTGCTCCTTCCCCTCCTGGCCTGGATCGCCGCGATCCGGGCCTGACAGAGTTTTCCCTTTTGCACCTGACCCAAGGATCATCCATGAACGACACCCCCGGCATCTTTCATCTTCTGGCCACGGACGGCAACGCCCGCGCCGGATTGCTGTACACAGCGCACGGTCCCGTTGAAACCCCCATCTTCATGCCCGTGGGTACGGTAGGCAGTGTCAAGGCCATTGCCCCGGACGATCTGGAGGCTATCGGCGCGCAGATTATCCTCGGCAATACCTATCACCTCTACCTGCGCCCCGGTGACGAACTGATTGCCCGGCGCGGAGGGCTGCACGAATTCAACGCCTGGCGCAAACCCATCCTCACGGACAGCGGAGGCTTTCAGGTTTTCAGCCTGGAAGGTTTGCGCAAGATCACGGAAGACGGGGTGGAATTCCGTTCCCATCTGGACGGATCAAAGCATTTTTTCTCGCCTGAAAACGTTATTTCCATCCAGCGCAATCTCAATTCCGACATCATGATGCAGCTTGACCAGTGTATCGGTTTCGGGGCAGGCCATGACGACGCCCGCAAGGCCGCCGAACTCAGCGCGCGATGGGCGCGGCGCTGCCGTGAAGCCTACCCGGCCGGCACAGCGGGCAACCTGCTTTTCGGCATTGTGCAGGGTGAGGCGTTCCCGGATCTGCGCGAAATGTCGGCCCGCGCCCTTATGGATATCGGTTTTGAGGGGTACGCCATTGGCGGGCTGGCCGTGGGCGAACCCAAGCATATCATGCTGCGTTGTCTGCGCCAGCTCCATCCCATCCTGCCCGGAGAAAAACCCCGTTACCTCATGGGGGTGGGCACGCCGCTGGATATTCTGCACGGCATTGAGGAGGGCGTGGACATGTTCGACTGCGTGCTCCCCACGCGCAACGCGCGCAACGGCACGCTGTACACATCCCGCGGCAAAATCAACATCAAGCGGAAAGAGTTCGCGGAAAATGACGGCCCCCTCGACCCGGAATGCGACTGTTACACCTGCCGCACCTTCTCCCGCGCGTATCTGCGGCACCTGTACGTCAGCGGAGAAATCCTCTCCTTCCGGCTCAATTCTCTGCACAACCTCACCTATTTTCTGAACATGGTGAAGGGGGCGCGAAAGGCGATTATGGAAGGACGCTATACGGAGTACAAGGCGCGCTACGAAGCCATGTATCCGGAAGAAGACCCGCTGTTCGAGGAACCGGAGGGGCAGCGCGGCACGAACATCTTTCACGCCTCAGCCGGAGCCTGACGCCGCAAGTGAATTGCAAGGAATCGGCCCTTTATAACCGTGTTGATAACGCTGCACGGGACGTATATTTTTATACGGCGCGGGCGGCAATATTCATTGCCGCAAAGACAGCTCTGTTCCACACGGGCCAAAGGCATGTATCCACTGCCGACTGCGCTTGCGCCTCCGGCGGTCAAGGATAGTTTCAACACTATTCCGGAACAGAGCCAACCATAAAGGAATTTTTCATGAAAAAAATATTGTTGAGCAGCGCTCTGGTTTTTCTGTCTCTGACAAACGCCTGCACATCGGACAGTTCTATCCCCGACCAAAATCAGAGCAGGTCTGTATCCATGCCCAATCCCTTTACGTCTTACGGCAGTATACAGGAAGCCCGGACGGCATTCGGCAGGGATTTCGCCGTTCCGTCCCTGCCCGCAGGCTACCGGGTGGCGGATATCGCCGTGGCAGAAATTCAGGGCGCAAAACTGGCACAGATCCTGTATGAACAAGGCACCCGGCAGGTACTGTACCGGGTGACGCCCGCTCTTGACGGGAATCGGGACGCGGCGGCGACCATGCTCAGCGGCGACTACAACCGTTATGCCGAACATGACACCCTGCATGCAGGCTCCAGCCGGGTTCTCGTTCGCGGCCGGGATGGCCTTGTGTTCGTAGCCTACTGGGAACACAACGGATACAGCTATTGCCTCACTGCCCAAAACGGCCTGCCGAGCGAACAAGTCCAGACCATTGTGGAAAGCGTCACGCGTTGAGTCTCCTGGCGCTCTGAAGCATAACATATCACGCCCTGGAGTAAAACCATCATGAAGCTACTCCCGCATCCCGTGTGACTGTCGCCCTCGACAGCTCTCTGCTGAGCCATTTTAACCAATCCGGGGCTGCTGACAAAGTCAGCAGCCCCGAAAATTGCGGGCAGGTCGCGGCCTGGACGGCGCAAACGCCGCGAAGCGGGGTTTGTCATCAGTCTGGCAGAGCCTCCGGGCTTAGCCCCTAAAACGTATAAGTAAACGAAGCCATCACACCATGGGCGGCGGTGCGCTTTCCGGCCCTGAAGTCGTAGTTGAGGCCCAGGGAGATGTTGTCCTTCATCGCTTCAAGGCCCACGCCGCCGCGCACGGTGAAGTTGTCCATGACCTGCGTTTCCAGGCGGAAGCTCCCCGGCAGGCCGGTGAAGCGCGCCTGTTCCCGCGTCTTCGTGTCCCCCGACGAGGGCACGGCCGCTATGTCC
>CAJTSU010000015.1 GCA_910579055.1 uncultured Mailhella sp.
CGATTAATAGGACGATTCTCTGCGGCTGTAGGGACAATACGCGAAGCATCCAGTTTTAATCCATGATCAGAATAATGTCCGTCACTACCCTGATATAGTGTTGTAAGTTCAAAAACTCCAGAGGTACTTGAATAATCTTCGACCGTACCACCCTTTATTTCACCTGTAATATTGCGGATTGCGTCACCTTGTATTTGTCCAAGAGCCCCGGAAGTATGGAAAACGACACCATATCCACCAGAGTTATATTGTTGGCTTCCATATCCCCGCAGAAACAGTCCCCTTAGATCCGGCACCGTCCCTCCCGTGAGCGCAAACAGTTCCGGGTAAACTGCCTGCGATATGGTTTGTCCATTACATTCCAGCCACTTGCCTTCATCCCATCCTTCGGGATTCGTGGCGACTGGCCAGGTGATAATCGTGCCCACGGGCACCCCGGAAATCGCATTCGCTTCAACGGCAACATTACGCGGATCAAAACTTGTCGCATCCAGCGCCAGTGCGCTTCCGGAGCAGACAAACGCCAGAATAAAGGCAGCAGCAAAGACTGCCGCGTTCTTCAATCCAGACTTTCTCATATCTTCTTTCCTTTGGAGTTGTCAGGGCGGCGGATGCCGCCCTGGTTGCCTTTCTCCTGCCTACCCCCAGCGGGAGCGGAAGAGTTCATGAACGGCCCCCACCGCCAGCTGGAGCAGATACAGCTTTTCCAGCAGCACGGCATCCGGATCGGCATCTTTGGCCTTTTCGATGGCAGGCGTCTGGAGACGGAACCTGAAATCCTGGTCAATTACCGCACTCCACTCCATAGCGTTTTCATCGGTAATAGTGAGCTTCATCTTCCGGATATAAAGTCCCGCTTCCAACCCGGCGGCTACGCTCCCCGGCTCATTCCTGCTGGCCACCGTCTCGCCGCTTTCTTTCTGAAGAGTGACTTCTCCGGCTTCCGCGATGTTAAACGTATGTCCGTCCCAACCCACTTCCCGGCTATGGCCATATATTTCCTGAAGGAAACTTTCCATGGCCAGACCGTCCTTCAGAGTATCCGCCCGTTCTTCCAACCCGGCGAAATTGAGTTCCTGAATATCCTGATCAAAACTTGCCTTGAAATGTTCGGCAAAGGACTCCAACTGCCTGCTGGACGTGGAACTGACCAGAAGCTGACCGGTCGTCATATCCAGAGCGGCATCCACCACGGCGGGACTCGGCGGCGTTTTGGCCATGAGCTTTGCCTTTACAAGCTCCTTCAGCTCCTTTTTCCGTTCCCTGGATACAAACTTCTTCCCTTCCGCCTGAGCTTTTTCCAGCTCCTCCTGGAGAGCCTTGCCATACTCTTTCCTGAGTACCGGCCCGGGGACGCGGCGCGTGTCGATCCGGAAGCCGAAAACCATAAAATTGCCCTTTTCCGGAACAGACATGCCCCAAGCCAGATCAAGCATGTCATCGAAATTGACCCAGCCTCGCGCCATCTCTTCGCCCGGCAGATCGTCGATAGGCGCAAAGGCGAACTGTTTCAGCTTTTCCGCTGTAACAGCAGCCGGATTTTCTGCCTTGAACACCGTCAATGCACAGTTTTTTGCCATCAGGCCCATGTTGTAACTCCCTTATTTTGTTTTGAAGGTGCTGAAATCAGGTTTCCCGCCCTTGTCGAAGCACAACCCCGTGCAGGCCGGATACCCGCTGCAACTCCAAAAGAATGAGCCTTTCTTTTTCTTGCTTTCCTTGCGGATCATGCCCTTGCCGCACTTGGGGCACTTGTGCGGCGAAACCACCTGCGGAACCTTTTTCCCCGGCTTGCCGTTGTCATCCGGCACCGAGTATTGGCAGCCATCCTTATAGCCCGCGCAGCCCCAGAAATACTCGCCCTTTTCCTTTTTCGGGATTCGACGCAGCGGCCTGCCGCATTCGGGGCAGGGATACGCGGGCGGAAAAGGCTTGCCGGCATCCAGCAGCCCGGCCAGCAGGCCCGGCAGAGCGGCGATCTGATCATTGAGAAAATCCTCCAGCGACGCCTTGCCCGACGCGATGAGCGTCATGCGGGTTTCCCACTGTGCTGTCGTCACCGGGTTTTTCAGCTCCGGCGGCGTCATTTCGATAATCCTCTGCCCAAGTTCCGTACTCACCAGAGCCTTGCCGTCCGCCCGGATATATTTGCGCTCCTTCAGTATCTCGATGGTTTTGGCCCGCGTGGCTTCCGTCCCGATGCCTTCCGTCTCCTTCAGCTTCGCTTTTGCGGCGGGATCGGTGATGAAGCGATGGACGCTGGCCATGTCCTTGATAAGTGAACCTTCCGTATACTTGGCGGGCGGACTGGTCTTTTTGACCTGCTGCTCCACCCCGGCGCATGTCACCGGCGCATCTTTGGCCAGTTCCGGCAAAGCCTGCCCGCTGTCTTCATCCTTTTCTTCATCATCGGCCTGCCGAGCCGTCCAGCCCGCCTCAATGACCGTCTGCCCACGGGCAACCCATGTGCCCTGGCAGTCCAGCGTGAGCTTCTGCGCCTGATACTGGTAAGCCGGATAGAACTGGAGACAGTAGACCGTGGCAATCAGTCCGTATACCTGAGCTTCTTTCTCCGAAAGTCCGGAAGGTGCATCTCCTGTGGGGGCAAGGGCGGTATGCGCGCCCAGCTTGCCGTCATCCCACGCCGCTGACTTGAGCGTCAGATCGCAGCCTCCGGCCACGTCCTCCAGCCCCGGCACCTGCCGGAGCATGGCCACAATCCGTTCCGCATCGGCAAGTTCGGCACTGGCCATGTACTGACAGTCGGTGCGCGGATAGGTGGTCAGCTTTTTTTCGTACAGGGCCTGCGCGGTATCCAGCACTTCCTGGGCGCTCATGCCAAATTTGCTGTTGGCCATAACCTGGAGCGTGGACAGACAGTGCGGCAGGGGCGGCTGCTTGACCTTCAGCTCCTTTTCGCAGGCCGTGACGACGCCGGACTTGCCCGACGCGCCATCGGCAATGCCCTTGGCAACGGACTGATCCGCGATGCGTCCCTTGTCGTCCAGCCCGGACATAGTTTCATCCGGCGCAAATGTAGCCTGGAAACGTATATCGCCATGCGTGAAGGTTCCGCGCAGCACATAAAAGACCTGGCTCCTGTGATCCGCCCGCGCCTTGTCCCGGTTGACCACGAGCGCCAGCGTGGGCGTCTGGACGCGCCCCTGTCCCATAACCCCGACATATCCGGCTTCCCGGCCCTTGATGGTCATCGCGCGGGTAGCGTTGAAACCGACAAGCCAGTCCGCGCGCTGACGGGCAAGCGCGGAGTCATGCAAATGGGCATACCTTGCATTCTCTTCAAGATGCGCCAAGGCATGGGCGACTGCCGCGTCATTCAGGGAGGTCAGCCAGACTCGGAGCGTTTTGCCCGTGTAGCCGCACTCTTCAATGACTTCATCCACCAGGAGCTGACCTTCCCGATCCGGATCGCCCGCATTGACCACGCAATCGGCGCGGGACAGAAAAGACCGTATGACCTCGATCTGCGCCGCTACTCCTTCATCTTTTCTGGGTTCAAGACGCCACTTTTCCGGAACAATTGGCAGCGTGTCTCGTCGCCACTGGCGGAACTGCTCGCCATAGCCTTCCGGCATGACCGGCTCGAAAAGATGCCCGAAGCACCATGTCACTATATCCTGCCCGCAGTCATAGAAGCCGTCTTTTTTCGGCCCGCCTCCGAGTCCCTGCGCTATGATACCGGCCAGGGAGGGCTTTTCAGCTATAAATACTCTCATGACGTTTCCTTCCTTATATAAAGCGTATGGAAAAAGAGTTATTCTTGAAATCATACATGCAATCATGAAAATGCAATGACTGCTCCTTTGTATGCGGTTGATCCGACATATCAAAACATGAAATCCTTGAGGTGAGAACAAATTTCCGCAAACAGTCTTTCAGAGAAGAGTTCTCTTTTTGAAAAGCGATTTTGCACAAAAATGACGCCAAAAAGGTAAAACCTGAAGGAATCCTGAACATTTCACCCTCATGTTTTCCGGAGAAAAGACACGATATTTTGAGTGTGCCATTCCCCTGCATCTCATATTCAGACACTCCGGTTTCAAGTCTTTCTTCAATTTTTAATGGATTTGCCGAAACGCTGTACTCAGAATTCAAATCTGATAATGCCGTATTTATGTCACCAGCAATACTGCTCAGATTATCAGAAAAATGTACTTCAATATTTTTGGCAGCTCCCATGCCGAGGTTATATATTCTTCCCGTCACCTGCGGCTGTGTAAAAAGTTCGCAGCCTTCATCACGAATCGAGAAAGGAGCAATCATTACATCCGGCTTGTAACCGGCTTCACGCTGTTTGCGCATTTCTTTGACAGACAGAAAGGTTGCGGCAGCCGATCCGCAGGCCCCCAGTGAAGCCAGCATTGCTGTTATATTTACCGGATCAAACGCCCATGCCATGACTTCCCCCTCTTCAAATCAGGTCAGCGGCGTCAGCCGGTTCATACGGGCGATAGTTGAAATGCTCCATCTGTCCCGATTCAGGTTGCGGATCCTGATCGTCTTCGCGGGGACGAGGCGGACGCATGTGCAGCTCGATAAGTCCGCTCTCCCTGGCAGGCAGCGGAATAGCCTCAAGACGCAGGTTCCAGCTTTCATCGCGGTTTTCAAAAGCTATACCGACCTTGAGCCACCGCTTCCGCATTTCATTGCCGGAACGATATTCACGGATGGTAAAAACGTCGAAACGCCGGGGAGAAACTTCTTCATTGCTCATGACAGACTCCTGATATGGTTTGAAGGTTCAGAGAAAACTATTCATCCACCCATTTTCCGCCTTTCATCTTCTCGCCGACATATTTGACGCCGATTTTCCATGTGTAATCATGTCCACTGTAGGTAACGCAGTAGTTGGGCAGCCTGTCGTCAATGACGGTGATTGTTTCATAATGGCATGGATTATAATCTTCCCTGCTGTACCAGTACGGCTTTGTTTCGTCGCAGACCCTGATTTGAACTCGTCTGGCCAGAGTCCGGTTCAGATAGGCCGCATCACAGCGGCCCGCGCCATTGACAATGGCTTCCACCAGAGACGGCATCCCCGGATCACTCGACACAGGGCAAAGCCGCAGGAAATCCCGGCGGGCATTGAGTGTGTCTTTCCATTTTTTCCGGGTGATCCCGAAGTACCTGCTGAGAGAGGGGGAACACTCACCCGGACGAATGCCCGACGAAAGACATAAAAGAGCTTCACAGGCATACCTTGTGTCGCCTGTCAGCTCATCCGCCGCCAGGCTCGCGGACGGAACCAGCAGAACGCCAAACAGAAGAAAGGGAATAACGCGGCAAATCATAAAACCTCCTATTCTCCTTGCCGCCCCATGCGGTACGGCCCGGAGAACACCATGTCTTTCGTGACCATGACGTTGAAACGGTATCCGGGGCGGATTTCAATCGTGGGGGAAATGTTGATGCTTTTGCGGAGCATTTCCGCAATGGCGGAACCAAGATTCTGACCGAGCGCTTCCGAAAGCGCGTCGGAAGCCCTCTGCCTGTCGGAACCCGAGTCTCCGTTATCCTGGCTGAGCGAAATACCGGCGACAACCCCGGAAAGCAGTACCGCTGAACCGAAAATCCGCCAGAAATGCGTATTGACGCGATCCTCAAAACCGGCCTTGCCCGCACTGTCAGCGCCCGGCATGGCCTGAATGTCCAGCGTGCGCCCGTCCGGAAAGAGCAGACGCTGCCATGCCATGAGCACGCGGCGCTGCCCGTAGGCGATCCGGTTGTCATATGTCCCGACAAGCCGTGTGCCCTGCGGAATAAGCAGATGCCGCCCCGTGGGCGAGTCATAGACGTTCGTGCTGACCTGCGCCATGACCTGACCGGGCAGATCGGAGACGATCCCGGAAATCATGATTGCCGGAATGACGGCTCCGGCCTGAACCGTGTACGGCTCCGGCAGCTCCACCTGGCTGTCGAGCTTCCAGGTGTTGGGCCGGGCAAACTGTCCGAGTCCGTCCGCCTGTCCCTGCCCGCCCATCAGCTCCGAGGTTCCTTCGGGCAGTCCCATATCCAGACCTTGCAGCGCGGCCATCCGCGCTTGATAGGCCGCATTGGGATCGCCCGCTGTCTCCAGCTGCCGCTGTGCATCAACCAGGCGGCTCCGGGTATCCCCAAGCTGAACGGCAGCGGAACGCGGCAGGTCTGTCTGTACGGCGGAAGGGCTTTTCAGCGCGGCTTCAAACGCCGCAAAACGATACGAGTCAAAGCGATCCTGATAGATCGCCCACTGGTTGACCGGGACGTCCGGCTCCGTATCAACCGACGGCAGCGAGATATCCGGGTTCCGCTGCTCTGGTTTATCTTCGGAAACCGGTTCCGGAGCAGCCGTGGGCGTTTCCTTTCTGTCCTGATTGGATGGAATAATCTGCCCGGACTGATATTGCGCCGTCAGTTCCGAGGCAAAGTTCGCGGCGGAGTTCGCATTCCGCTGCGGGGGCGTGGCAGCGGGCTGGTTCTGCCGGCTTGACCGCTGAACGCCGACTGTGACCACCACAAGAAGAAAACCGGCAATAATCGCCACGATGATATAAAGGGGGCGATTGTTTGCCGTGCGGTTTCCCACCGAACCCGGCACAGTGTCCGGGCTGTTCATCTGCTCCGGATTGTTCGGATCCAGCGCCCTTGATTTTTTCAGGAAGTCAAACATCACAGCCCCCGCGTGATAGTGACCCTGCGCTGCCTGGAGCCGACCCCGGCAATGAGCATGGCCTTGTCAAAGAGAGCGTCCACGATATACCTGTCCCCCTGAAGACGATAGTTGACCATGACTTCTTCTCCGCCGTTGAGAACAAGAAGCGTGGGGGCTTCCTTCCGGCTCATGTCGCGGGGCATCTGGATAATGGTGCGTACCCCGTCATTATAGACGCGCAGGGGCTTCAGCCCGTCACCGCTGATGCGGTAATCAAAATCGAGTTCCCCCACATATTCGCCGCTCTCCGGCATGGTTTTGGCTTCCCGCTCTTCCTTTTGGCGTTCAATCTGACGTTCCCAGCGGGCCATGACCGCATCGGGGTAGATGAAGGCCACACGGGGCATGTACTGTGATCGATGGGATTTCAGCCGCAGATGATAGGTTCGGCGGTTTGTCGTGACCATGAGCGAGGTTTCCAGCCCCGCATCATGCGGCTTGATCACGAGATGCTGGATCTGCGCGGCTCCGCTTCCGGTGAGCGCCGGTTCCACCGTCCAGCGCACCTGATCGCCCAAATGCAGAGAGTTTACGACTTCGCCCGGTTCAAGCTCCACATCCGTCACCTGAAACACGCCGCAGACGATGGAAGGCTGCTGCGCGCCGAACAGAAAACGCACGGAGCCGTCCGGCCCCTGAACGGGCTTCAGCGTGGTGGTATTGCCGGACTGCCACTTCCTGGCCAGCGCCAGGGCTTCACGCTCCTGCGCGGTCAGAGGCGGATTGGCCCCCGGCCCGAAAAAAGCGTCCTCCAGACTCAGAGGCGGCAGAACAGGCTCCTTTTTTTCCGCCGCAAAGGCGGAAATCCCGGAGAGTTGAGAAAGACAGACAAGTGCGGCGAGAACGCGTTTCATTGTTGCTCCTGTAAAATCTTGCGGTATTCACGGTTTATGGCGATAGCGTAACGCCGCTGCCGGGCGGGAGTCGGAGAGTGATACACCCCGACAGCTTTCCAGTTCAGACCATGTTCCCTGATTGCACGGGCCAGAATCCAGACGCCGAGCCATGCGTTATTCACCGGCTCAATGGCGACAGCGGGACTGATGTTCAGTTTGCGCAGCCATTGCACGTTCACCTGCATGAACCCGACATCGTAGGACTTGCCCTTTCCCTTGCGTTCTATGAGCGCCAGAGCTTCTTTCCTGCCGGCCGGAGCATAGCTTCGGCCCGCAATATTGACGGCCCAGGGCTTTTCCCCGCTCTCATGCCGGGCAATGGCCAGAGCAAGTGAAACCGGCACTCCGTACCTGGCGCACGGCGCTTCCAGCAGGGAACGGAGATCCGGCTCCGCCCATGCCTGCAAGGGCAGCAGAAGCAGAAGGAAAACACTAAGGATTCGCATTATCATTCCCTGCACAGAGCGCCATCGCCATAACCCGGCCATAATTTGCTTCAGGATATATCCAGCCCTTGCCGTCCCCCTTGAGAACGCGCAGATGAACACGCCATTGGGTATCGCTCTCCGAGGTGGCCCATGCCTGCATGGCGGCCAGCGGCGGTGATTTTTCATTGGCGCTGATAATTGAGGGGGCGACGAAAATCTGCGGCTCCGTATCGGTTCCGGGCGGGCATATCGGTTTGTCAATGAGCGCGCCGTTGGCCACAAGCGCGGCGTCGGAAAGCAGCCTGGAATTGCCGGTATCCGCTACCGTATGGGCTTTTCCATCCCGGCAGACGTACAGCCCCCGTTCCGGATCAAGAAACATCCTGCCTTCCCGCTCGTCCCCGCATTCCCCCATATCTTCCCAGACATGAGGGGTAAACCGCACTTCCCGGACATCGGCAACGGCATGATCCCGCATATCCAGAGTCGTGAACATGGCATTCAGATCAGGATGCCCGGGCACAGCGACACGATATAGAAAATCCTGTTCCATACTGCTTGTGTCAAACGCGGCTCTGGCCCCCAGATGCCCGGCTCCCGGCGAAGGAATCCCCCTGTCGGCAAGTGAAATCCTCCATCCGCCAAAGGAGCCGACCAGCATTCCCGCCGATTGTCCGGGCATGTTCGCCGAGGGAATAAACCCTCCCGCGCCGCCCATCATGGCGGCAGCGCCGGGAATCCAGTTTGTGATGAAGTCCCTGCCCGCCGTACTGCCGCCCAGCGTCAGTGTGACGGCCTCCAGCGTCCCCGGTTCCGGCTGCCGGACATAGGCGGCATATTCCTGTCCCCAGGGGTTGCGCAGTCCGAAGCCGTCCGGCAGCAGCTCATCATCCACCAGCATGTCAATGGTGACAGTGGGGCCGCTCGCGGCTGCGGCCTGAGTCAGCAGATCGTCATAATGATTGCGCACATATTCGGACACAGCCGCGTTGACTTCCGCAAGATGCCGCGCCGCCGCGCGCTGCCGCTGTACTTGCAGACCGTGATGCATCCAGTTGATCAGCAGGGGCAGCAGCATGGCCAGAATGATGAGCATCCCGACCGTGCCGACCATCGCCGCCGATCCGCGCTGTTTCGGATTGGGAATAAATTGCTTGCGCATGATTACTCCAGGGAAAAAAGACTCACGACACAGCCGTCCGGAATGAACTGCGGGAGCGTGATGCTCCGCCCGTCATGGCGCGGGCGGAGCATTCCCCCCTCCGAACGCCCCAGCGTCCAGGAACTGAGCAGGAGCTTCCGGACTGCCTGAACTTCCGCACGGGAAGCCGTTCCCCAGACATACAGCCGGTTCTGCGAGATGCGCGCCTGCCAGGCGCGCAAACGCTCCCAGCCTTCAGGCAGCACCAGAAGGGCGGAATCCACAACGCCGTCATCCGCGCCCGAATCATTCAGCACATAAGCCATGACCGCCTGGCGGAACTGCACAAAATTCGCCGCGACGCTCTGTGCCCGTCTGTGTTCCGTTTCTTTTTCAGCGCGCGGCCCGATAATCAGGGCCAGAATGCCGAGCAGCAGAAACAGCATTGCCATGATTCGCATGTCAGTCTCCGGCCCGTGTCAGCCATTCCGGGTAGGCCACCCGGTTTTTCTGCTGCCTGATATCGTCCGCCAGGGCATTGAGCTTTCCCTCGCGGATTTTGCGGCGGATAACGTCGCCTTCCTCCGTGAACGGGCAGAGCAGAAAATCCGGCACGCGCAGGACGTATCCGCCATCCGTGAGACAAAGTTCCTGCTGGATGACGCAAAGCAGACAGTTGGCAAGGTTATGGGCGGCGCTTTCTCCGTCCAGTTCGCAGGCTCCCTTGAGCAGTGTGCCCAGAGCCGTGAGCAGGTTCAGCCCGAACGCCGTGGCGATGACCACCTGTCTGCTGGAGCCCTGGGCGATGCGCAGCGCTTCCATGGCCGCGCGTTTCGTCCGGATTTCCCCGATCAGGATCACGTTGGGCGAGGAAAAGCGGTGGGCGCACTCAATCTGACGGGCCAGTTCCTGCTCACTGCCGATCTCGGTCTGGATGCAGTAGCCGTGTTCTCCCCATGCCCTTCCCAGGGGCAGTTCCGCGGGATTTTCCAGCGTCAGGCCATGCCCGCCCCACTTTGTGAGGCGAGCGGCTGCCAGAGATGCCGCCGTCGTGCTTTTGCCCGACGCCTGGGCTCCGGTGACAAGCACCAGACCTTGCAGCGTCTCCGGCTGAAGCAGCCAGTCCGTGAGATGCGGCGGCAGGCCCAGCGTCTCCAGGCCCGGCACAGCATCAGGCAGACGCCGCAGGAAAAAGGTGTAGTCCCCTGTCACATCCTGCACGGCGGCTGCCCGGTACTGGATGCCCCTGTGGCAGTACCGCAGGGATCGGCCGCATGCCGCTCCGTCCAGTTCGCCCGGCTCATCCGTCAGCTGAGGATTCGGTTTTTTGACGAAGCGCAGCAGCAGTTCCCGCACAATGGCCGAGACTTCCTCCCGGCAGTCCTCCGGCACGGATACAAGCTGCTGGCCCGTGGCCGGGCAGCCTTTCAGCTTCCAGCCTCCGGGAAAGAGCAGCAGATCGGAAAATTCATGATCGGCAAGCGGCATGATGTTCACCGTGTTGTGTAAATGACAGTGTTGCTGCCCGCATTGCAGGCATTGGTCGCCCCGGCCACATCACCGGACGCGATCTCCGTGGCGTTGATGGTGACGCCGAGCCACGCATCGGGCTGGAAGACCGCCATGCTCACGCATTCTTTCCGGGGAACTTCCGTCAGCGTGATGGAGAACGCCGAACCGTTGTCCACCGGGGCAAATGTGATCTCTCCACCCCAGGGATTGGAAATCACGCCCCCCTTGCTCAGACTTGCGGGCACGATTTCGTTGTTCAACAGCAGATCGTTGCCCAGATCGGCATAGGATGAACTGCCCGAAAACAGGTTCTGCACCTTTATCTGCATCATGATCAGATTGGATTGGACATCACTGAGCTTGCTGGTAGAAAAACCGTCCGACAGCCACTGGATGACGCCGCTGAGAAGCAGGATGCTGATGAAAATTGCTCCGAGAATGCCGAGAACATCGCGCATGTTACATGCCTCCGAATGAAGAAGTGAGTTCCTGCTGCATGGCGTTCATGGCAATGACCACCGCCGATATCAGCAGAATGATGAGTATGGTGCAGACGACGTTGATGACCATCGCCTGCTCTTCCACCGTTTCCACGCCGTCTTTCAGCCAGTCCTTCGACATGCCGTACAGGTGTTCGTCGAACTCCGGCAGTGTGGCGTACACCAGCAGATCGTCGATGAGTTCACTGTCCGGAAAATTGAATCCGGCCAGCTGCATACTCTCGCCCAGATTTTTCCCCGTGTCGTAGATTTCGCTGATCGCCGTCACCCGTTCCCGCAGCCAGGGCGAAAGCCTGCTCGAAAGCATGGAATCCAGAATGTCCCGGATCGGCATCCCCGCCCGCATGAACGTGGCGACGCTGAACATCCACACCGAGCCGACGATCAGCCGGTAGATGGAAAAGGGAGGAAACTGATCCAGTCTGGTCCGCAGCCTGCCCGTCCAGCGTGGAAAACTGAAAAACAGCGCGAACGGAGACAACGCCAGAAGGGAAATGGTGAGAGCGCCCCACGGGGACGCGATGAAGTTGCTGATGACATAGATGGTTTTGGCCGACCCCTGCCATTTTTTGGGATCCGTGAGCAGGGAAAACTCCGGGATCATATACAGCGCGACAACCACCAGGAGCAGCAGTGTGAGGAAAAATAACAGCAGCGGCATGGCCGTTGCGCGGATAACCGCGCGCCGCAGCTTTTCCACCGCGTCGATGATTTCCGTGGCCATGACGAAGCCTTCCGGCAGATTACCCGCCTTCTGGCCGCTGGAAATGAGCAGCACCTCATTGACCGGCGCAAAAGGTTCCAGCGCGATCCGCAGGGGATGCCCGCTGTCTATGGCGGCATAAATTGCGGAGAAGACCCTGCCCGCAGGCTTTGCCGCCGACCTGTCGCGCTGGAGGCGCAGAGCCTGATCCAGCGGCATGCCATGTTTGATCTGGGCGGCGAGACGCTTCCATATGCGCCTGCGCACCCCGGCCCGGAAAGCCCACCTGTCCGGCCATCGGGAGAAGATGCTGTTCATAGCGCTTTCTCCGCAAGCCGGTTGGACACGGTATCATGATCCAGATTGACGCCGAGTCTGATCTCCGCCAGATAGGGATCGACTTCCCCGTCCTCAATGAGCTTCAGGGCATGGGCGACATGCGTTATGCCATGCTGCTCCTCCTTCCAGTATGTGTAGGCGGCGCTGTGCTGATCTTCGCGCAGAAAATGCAGCAGCGTGGCGTCCAGGTCGATCACTTCCGCCGCGACGCTCTGGCCTTTCAGCCCCCGATGCGAGCATTCCTCGCAGCCTTCGCCCCGCACATAGATCCTGCCCGGATCCAGGAGCGTTGAAGCCCGCTGGATAGTGGCCATGGGCAGATTTTTTCTGGCTTCCTCTTCCGACAAGTCCACGAGCCTGACCTTGCAGCGCGGGCAGAGCCGGGGCAGAAGACGCTGATAGCTGAGACCGCTGAGGACATTGGGATTGCACAGCGAACGGCGGTCTATGCCCAGCTCGGTAAAGCGCGGGATAATCGCCAGGGCGTTGCTGGCATGAATGGTCGTCCATATCCCGTGCCCGGTCAGCGCGGCATTGATTGCCGCCTGCGCTGCGGAGCGATACCGGATTTCCCCGATCATGCCGGTGTCCATGTCCGAGCGCATGGCTCCGGCAATGGCGGCGGTATAGGCCGCGTCCCGCTCCTCATCCGATTCAAGTTCCCGGCTGGAAACCATGATCTGCTTGACGCCGCGCAACGGATATTCCGGCGGGTCTTCAATGCTCATGTGGTTGCGCTGCGGCCACTGTTCCGCCATCGCTTCCAGCGTGTGCGAAAGCAGCGTGGTCTTGCCGTGGCCGGTAGGCCCGCTGATGACCACCAGGCCGGAGCGTTCGCTCAGTCTCTCGAAAATCCTGCGCTGTTCCGGCAGAAAGCCGAGCGCCGTCAGACGGGAATCCAGCGTTCCGGTCGCATGTGTGGCGTCATACAGCAGACGCAGGGCCATGAACGTGCCCTGGCCGTCCTTTGCCGCCGCGCTCTGGATCGGCTCCGTATGAATACGGATGGAAAACACGCCTTCCGGCAGGAAATCCCGGTTGGCGATGCGTCCGTCCTGGCGCTTGGAAGGCGTATAGGACGATCCCGTCTGCGTCCCCATCGTCTGATACAGCACGCTGGCCACACGCGCGGCAAACTCGCCGGGCAGGGAACGCTCGTATGCCTGCAACATGCCCAGGCAGCGGAAATCAATCTGGGCATAGTGACCGTGGTTGGTGATGTGGATATCCGAGGCTTCCATTTCATGCGCTTTCGCCAGCAGCTTCAGCGCGAAATCCTTGACCTCGTTATCCCCGACTTCCTCAATGCGCACTCTGGCCGCGTTTCCGTAAAGCCTGTCGAACTCCTGCGGCGTATGCCAGTCCCAGCGCAGAACATTCTGCTGGCGCAGCCGGGAACGGAGTCTGGAAAGAGCGTCATCCAGCAGCATGTTGCCGCGCAGCTCATTGGAAATATGCAGCACGCCCTCGCTCAGAGCGACGCGCCCACGCACTTCTCCGGGCAAATCCGAGAAATCTATATTCTGGTTCAAGTGTTCCATGTCATTACCTTCTGTGTTTCTGGGGGCTTCTCGCCCCCAGACCCCCCGGCAGGGGAATGATTCCCCTGCACCCTCATTTGGGCCGCGCCGCAAGGCGGCACGGCCCTGATACGGGGACCGGGGGGATTATCCCCCCGGCGGGGTGCGGGGCAGCGCCCCGCGCTCTCCCGCGCTCTTGCGCCGTTACTCGAACAAAAGACGTTCCGTGCCGTTCCTGCCTTGCAGCACAACGGCATCCCGCGTGATGCGGGTGATTTTTCCGGCGGAGCAGCGTTCCCCGGTTCTGAATGTGGACACAGCGCCGCGATCCCGCAGCGTGACGGTCAGCAGCCCGTCCACGCCCTGAACGGAGACGACCGTCGGCTTCGGCTCGAACACCGGCATGACGGGTTCAGGTTTCGGCGCTTCCTGCCTGGCGGTTCCCGTCAACGGCAGGGCATTCTTTCCGGGGAGTTCCGCCAGCTTTTTCCGCAGCAGCCCTTCCTCAATCTCCGCCTGGAGTCTGGTGAGTTCTTCCAGATTTCCCGCGACAGGGAGCTGCGGCAGGGCAGGCGGGCTTGTCTGTTTTCGGGTTTGTGCAACAGACGAGGGCTGCGCTTTGTTCCCGGAAGGTGTCTGAGGTGCCGAACGCTGCTGGCCGGGCATTACCGGGGCTTGCAGGCTTGCGGAAGTTTTGGGGCCGGGGCCAGGCGGAAGCGAGGCCAGCTTTTCTCCCAGAGGCCCGAAGATCACAACCAGCGCGATCAGCGCGATGAAAACAAGGCAAAGACCAATCTGTGCCGCTTTAGAGTTTGGCATCGGCAGCCGCATACACATCACCTCTCATTGTCCATCCCTCGGAGGACGAAAACACGATTTCCCGCAGGATCAGGCCGGGAAGGGACAGTGCCCTGCCCAACGATTCATCCAGCAGCAGAGCGGCGGGAATGCTCTTCAGCTCCCACTTGCCCTTTTGCCACGGCGCAAGCACCGCGATTTTCTCAATGACTTTCTGTTCGGGCTTGTCGAACTGAAAATTGTTCAGCAGCGCGCCCATGTTTTGCGTGAGTTGATACAGGTGACTGCGGATTTCAGTTTGGGAGGGAAGCGCATCATGTGTCTCCGCTTCACGGGGAGAGAACGCGGGCTGTTGCCAAATATGGGAAACAGCCTTTCTGGTTGACTCCAGAGAAGCATAGGGCGGGAGCCGCATGAAATCGGCTCCGGGCTGAAACTGCCATTCCACCGTCAGCATGGAACCGGAGCATGTGGCCCGTTCCAGCTTCCATCCGGAAGCGGCGGTGGGAAGCTCCAGCAGCTTTTCGCCGCAGTACGCGGCAAGTTCCGTAACGGGAGGCGATGTGCGCCAGGGCTGGGCAAAATGCTGTTCCGGATGCGCTTGCATGTATTCCCTGCGCTGCTGCTCCTGCCGGCGGGAGAGCGTCAGGCTTGTGAGCCTGCGCTGTTCTTCCCGGTGCTGGAGGTACGCGTTGCCCGCAAAGGCCCCCGCGATGACAAGCGCGATGCCGCAGGCCGCAAGCACTCTGTTCCGCCAGTAGGAGGGCGGCACGCGCAGCGCATGAAGACGCGCCTTCGCGTGGTATCTGACGACAGGTTCCAGCCAGGCGAGTGAGGCTTCCGGCGTTTCACAGTCCTGCTGTTCGTCAAATTCGCCCAGCAGATCCCTGAGTTCCAGCACCGCCTTGTCCGCTTCCTCGCGGGTGGAGCAGATGCAGTCCGCAAGGCTGGAAATCAGCCCCTGCCTTACGGCAATCACCCACCAGAAACTTTCGCCCTGAGTATCCCGCAGCCGGAATACGCCCAGAAAGTTGACGCCGGGACGCACCACGCCGCCCGCAAGGGGAACCGCCTTTTTATAGGCGTCCACTGTGCCGGCCATGCCGAACCCGTACTGCCGGGGGCGCAGGGCCGCCATGTCCGAAGCCTCATTGTCCCCCATGCTTTCGGCTTCTTTCCGGATCGAGGCCCGGAGCGTGGCCAGCGTGACCTTTTTCTGCGGCGGGATCTGATACCACTTGAGCCCCGCCGCATACAGACGCTTGTTGATTTCCACCAGACGCATGTCATACCTCGGCGGATTCAAGCTGGATCGTGATGATCAGCAGCGTCTTGCTGTAATCCCGGTTCCGCAGGGCGGAGAACATGCCCACGGAATTGGGTCTGGTATGGGATTCCTGCGCGAATCCGGCCAGAACCAGCGTCTGCCCCATCTTCATCTTTGTTCGCTGGCTGAAACTGCGTTTGGAAACCTGCGGGAGCTGGATCGTCGTGTCGTCATTGGACAGTTCCAGTATTTCATCCAGTTTGGCCAGATTGATGTTGTACTGGAGGATGACGCGGCGGCGATCCAGGATGTGCGGAATCACCGTCATGGCAAAGCCCGTGGTCACTTCACCGGGCGTCAGTTCCGACGTGTAGTTTTCGCTGGAACTCTCCGTTCTGGACATTCCGGCAAGGTAGGCGTGCGTCTGAATGGCCTGGCTCGGCAGCGGCTGATTGTTCATCAGCACACCGCCTCCGGAAGTGACTTCCGTCACCTTGCCCCATTGGGCCAGAGCCTTGAGCGCGGCGCTGGAATCGCGCAGCCTGCCGTCCACAATGGTTGCCGTGGCGGAGTTGGCTCCCCCGAAGGAGGCAAGACTCCCCGCGACGACAGACAGGTTGGAGTTTTCAAAGAGCGCCTGAAGATTGAAGCCCGCTTCATTGCCTTCCGTCAGTTCCAGCGACCAGACATACACCGTCAGCGCCACCTGGCGCTCCATCCGGGAGTTGATGTCCCGAATGTATGAGGCCACTTCGCGCATCCGATCCGGTTTGTCCCGAACCGTGACGGTTCCCGCCGCCTGATTCCCGCTGACAGCCCCCTGGGAGGACAGCAGCATTTTGACGCCCTTCAGGCATTCGTCCCAGACATCAAATTCCCATTCAACGGCATTGACCTGCGCCGTCTCCATCTGCGTATCGTTATTGGAGACTGTGGAGCCGATGCCGGAGCCGCTGAACGAGGACGTGTTGCCGCGATTGGACTTGTTGGTGATCAGATTGCTGTGCCGCACCTTGCCCGGCACGGACATGATCGTGAACGTCCGTACCTGCATGGCGGAAAACAGCACCGTATTCGTCTTGTCGTCGTATTCCCAGCCGTAGCCGGAACGCACGGCAATCTGTTCCAGCAGGCCGTGCAGCGTTCCCTCATAGCTCACGGAAAACATGCGCGGCATGGGCAGATCGCTGTCCAGCGCCGCGAGGAGTTCCGGATCAGGTGTATTCCGCTTGCCGGAAGACGCGGGCCTGCTTTCCGTTCCGGAAGCAACCTGAAACTGCATGGGAAGCATGTCGCCCAGCTTCGCGGCAAGCTCGTGGATCGAGCCGCGCTGACGCAGGGTGACGCGCGTCTCCAGCGCGGCGGGGACATATTCCTGTCTGGATATCCGCTGCGCGCCGAGATACGGCTCGTCTGAAAGCGTCACGGTTCTGGACTTGCCAAGTTCCTGAAATTCCTGTTCGGGTTTGCTCAGAGCCTGCGACAAGTCCCCGACCGTGGAACAGCCGGAGGAGATCAGCAGAAGAAAAGAAAACGCCAGAAACAAGACTTTTTTCATCGCCTAATCCTCCGTCACTTCCAGGACGTGGTTTGAATAGAGCGTCACCCGGTACGGGTTGCCCGCCTTGTGCAGTCCGTGAAAAAGGCTCTGGATGGCTGTTTCAAAGTCTCCGGAGAAATTCACGGACGCCTCCATCCGCAGGTCTTCATCCGGTTTCCAGATCAGCTGATAACCGGCCCTGTCCGTCCACTCCCGAAGCTGCTCATAAAGACTGCCCGGAACGAGTTCCCAGGTTCCTTCCGGAGCGGGGGAAAACGGTTCGGCAGCTTCGGGATAGATTTCATGCAACGCGGCGGATACAACGCTGTTTCCCGCTCCAGTTTTTGCCGCTGTCTGAACAGGTTCCGGAGCAGGCACGGGGCCGGTATCCAGCAGCGAAACGCGGTGCGCGTCTTCATCAAACGAGGCCTGGCAATTCGCGGCTTCGGCCATTGAAGAGATGCGTTCCCGCCAGTTTCCTTCATACGGCACCGGCACGATCACCGTGCGTTTACCGGCATTGGGAATGGTGTATTTCCAGCCTCGCGGCAGGTTGGCCAGCACGCCTTTACGCAGCACGATTTGCGGCCCGGAAGGCACAACAGGCGCGGGAGCCGGGCTTTCTTCTTTTGGCGTCACCTTTTCTTCCCGCTCCGCCAGGGGCGACAGAGGTTCGGCCAGGGCCGGGGAAACATCGGCATATGTGGCGGGCGGCAGCTCATCGTCATGCAGGCGGCGCACAAAGCTGAAATTCTGGCCGTCATCCGTCTGGATGCTGGCGTATCCGGCAGGCTGCCGCCACTCGTCCGAGAGAGTATTCGGCAGAATATCCGCAGCGTATCTGATACGCGCGGTGGCCCGTGACTCCGGATTCTGCGTCACGGCATATCCCCGGCGACGCAGGGAGGATTCCAGATGTTCCCCGAACTGGCCGGGAACACGGAGCAGCAGAACGCTGGTATGGGCCGGAGGGTAGCGCTGTTCCAGCGCTTCGGCGGCGGCATCGGCAAGATAGCGGACATCGCCCTGATACTGGTTTCCGAAGCCGTCCCAGGATGCGTCCGTCGATGCGCGCAGCGCACAGCCGGATGCAAGAACGGCGGTCATGAGCAGACAGACGATCTTCACCTTCCTCACTCCTCACAACTGTTTGGCCCAGGAGAAATCCCGGACAAAGATTCCCAAAGGATTGCGGCGGATCTGCTCTTCACCCGTTCTGTTATCCGGAGGAGCCACATACGCCGTCACCAGGGCGCGCATCCGCACGGACTGTTTCAAGGCCCCCTCCCGATTCCGGGTTTCCTCGATCCAGTCGATTTGCCATGTCTCGGCGGACTGCGGCAGTGCCGATGTGATTTCGATATGGACGGTTTCGGTTTCGGCCCGTTTGAAGGGGTTCGCGTCTTCCGAACCGTTCAGGAACTCCGTCATTTTGAGCGTGGCGGGATCCCTGGGGGCCAGATGCGCGTAAAGCCGGAAAATTGCCGTGCGCTGTACCGCGACATCCGGCGTCACCAGGCGCGCATCGCTGATGAACGCGGCAAGCGTGGCCTGCATGACCCTGTTGTCCACAGGCGCGGCGCGATCCGCGCGGGATATCGCCGCCGCGTTTCCCAGCTTGTCCACGGCCACCACATACGGGATGAATGTTGACTGCTGCCCGATGTGGACAATGCCTCCCACCGCGCCCAGAGCGATGAGCAGGCTCAGAATCCCGATGATCTGCCATGTTCGCCGTGAGGACAGTATTTCCCCTTCATGGGCGTTCCACACCCGGCGCGCGTTCAGATAGGGGTTATCCCGCGCGGGCGCTTTTTCCTTGCCGAACAGTTTCATACGTTTCCTTCCCGTGTTTCCGGGGGCTGAAAGTCTTTCAGGTTGAGTCCCTTTTCCGCGAGGTACTTTTCCAGCCACTTTTCCCCCCACACTTTTTCAAGCTCCTGAACGTGCAGCACGGTGTCCCTGTCGCCCGCCGCGACAATGGCCAGAGCAAGAGGCTGCAACGCCAGAGAAAAAAGGCGGCTGCCCTTGTCGGACATCAGGTAGTAGTCGCTCTTGGGCGTGCCGGACGAGATGATTTCAATCTGCTGTTCATTGAAGCCCAGCCGCTGATACAGCGCCGGAGACGTGCGGGCATTCCGGTTGGCCAGGCAGATTTTTGTGGCCGTGGACTGCACTATGGTTTCAGACAGGGCCGTCGTGGCATTGGTCAAATCCTCAAGCGCCTGTGTGGCCATAAGGACAAGGCAGTTCAGCTTGCGCATTTCCTTCAGCCACATCCGCAGTTTTGCCGAGAACGCGGGGTGTTCGATCATGCTCCATGCTTCATCCAGCACGATCACGGCGGGCTGACCCTTCAGGGATGTTTCAATGCGCCGGAACAGGTAGAGCATCACCGGCAGCGCCCAGCGCCGACCGCGCTCCATGAGTTCGGAAAACTCGAACGTGACAAGGTGCATGGACTGCTCCAGACTCAGCCCGTCCTCTTCCGCGTCCAGCAAATCCATGCCGCCGTCCACGGTATAGCCCTTGAGGGCTTCGCGGATTTCCGCATCCTGCACCAGAGCCACAAACTCCGTCAGGCTTTTCCCTCCGCTTCCGGCCATGTTGGCCAGCGTTCCCACAATTTCGTTGTGCTGGGCCGGAGTTGGTGTCACGCCGTTCAGTTCCAGAACTGTTTCCAGCCATTCCGCCGCCCACGCGCGATCCCCGGAAGATTGCAGATATTGCAGCGGCGCGAACCTGAGCCGATCCCTGTCCCCGGAAATCATGTAGTGCCGCCCCCGGCAGGCCCGTGTCAGCACATAGAGCGACATGCCCTTGTCAAAGGCGAAAATGGTCATGCCCTCATAGCGCAGGAACTGGACAATCAGAGTGGCAAGCGCGGTGGACTTGCCCGCCCCCGTGGGGCCGAACATGATCGTATGCCCCAGATCGCGGACATGCAGGTTCAGCCGGAACGGGCTGTGCCCGGTGGTCACGGTGTACATGAGCGCCGGCGCGTGTGCCGGATAATACGGGCAGGGCGCGGCGTTTTCTCCCGTCCAGATGCTGGATGCGGGAAGCAGGTGCGCCAGATTGAGCGTATTCAGGATCGGACGGCGGACATTTTCCACGCCGTGGCCGGGGATGCTTCCCATCCAGGCGTCCAGCGTGTTCAGCGTCTCGATGCGCGCGGCAAAGCCCAGGTTGAAGATCGCTTTGCGCAGCTTCAGCGCGGCCGCTTCCAGCCGCATCCGATCTTCATTCATCAGAATGACGGCGCTTGTGTAGTATCCCCCGCCGACAAGTCCGCTCTGCACATCGGCTATGGCGGCGCTGGAATCGTTTGTCATGGCCACGGCGTCGGCATTCGGCTCCTTCCCCGTGCGCAGCAGCGCATCAATGATCCCGTGCTGTTTCTGCCGCCATTTGCGCTCATAGGCTTTCATATGGGCATCGGCGGTATGGCGATCCAGAAAGATGAAGCGGGTTGACCAGCGGTACTCCATATCAAGATCAGTGAGCGCCGACAGCATTCCGGGGCAGCTTTCCTGGGGAAATCCCTCGATGCTCACCACCTGGATGAAATGTTTGCCGATTTTCGGGATAACGCCGCCATAAAGTTCCTGACCGCCAAGCAGCGCGTCCAGATGCGTCGGCGTCGAAGGCAGCCGGATCGGCTGGCGGATTCCGGTGACGCAAAAATGCAGATGAGAGAGGAAATCGTCGAACGTCACACCCGCGCCGTCCTCGCGGATGCAGTGCCGCGCCCCCAGGCGCTCCATGCGGAAGACTGCGGACAGGCGGGATTCAAGCGTTTGCAGGGATTTCCCGAACTGTTCCAGCAGCCGGGAATAGTGCGCTTCCAGGGTGGGGCGCTCCGTATCGTCATCGAACATGAGTTCGGTGAATTTCGCCTGGGCCAGCAGCGGCGGATACCATGTGGCCGTGAGGACAAAATATCCTTCATACATGGTTCCCCGGCTCTCGAAGAAGCGGCGGCGCTCTTCATCCATGGCCGCTGAAACGGGATCGGGAAAGTGCGAGACGCCGGGCGCAATATAGGCCGGAGACTCACGCCGCACGGCGTCCACATGGATCATCCATCCGTCGCCCAGACCTGCCAGCGCCGCATTGATGACGGCGGCAACGTGATTGCGATCCGTGTCCGTGCTGGAAGCAAGGTCGTCTCCTTCATATATCCATGCGGCCATCAGCGCCCCGGATTTGCAGGCGATGATGCCGTCTTCCACCACGGCGGCGGGGTTCAGCAGATCCGCGACGCCGGCTGTGGCCGAGCGGTGCCTTTTGAGCTTCACCATGTCCCCGGCTTCGCGGATGCGCCCTGTCAGCACGGCGAACAGGACAAGGCCGAGGACGGCGATCCCTATGGGAAGCAGCGTCATGATCATAGGTACGGCCTTCTGTTCACACGCCAGGGCGTTGAGCGCGGCGGGTAGTATTTCCGGTACAGGCGGTGACGCAGGTACACGTTACGCATCAGGGGATCGGCCTTTGCCATGCCGCGCAGTATGGCCAGCCCGCCGAACCACAGCAGCAGGCCATATGCGGCGGAAAACCAGGTCATCGACGTGAAGATCAGCGCCCCGGACAGAAGGCCGGACAGCAGGACAAGCTCCCGATCCCCGCCCAGAAGCAGCAGGGGACGGACGAGTGAGCGGCGGATCGGCGTGGAGTACAGTGCCATTACATCACTCCCGCCGTAACAAGCGCGCCCTTGCCGAAGAATCCCGACATCATGGCGTTCGCGCCGATGATGATCCCGATGAGCAGCACAAGCTGCAAGAGAGTACGGGCAAAGCCCTGGATATCGCCGCCAAACATCAGCGTGGCAATTGACGTGACTATGGCAACCAGGGAGATGGTATAGGCCACAGGCCCGGTCATGCTGTTTCGCAGCCCCTCCAGAAAGCCCTCATACGGCAGATCTCCGCCCGTTCCCGCGCTGGCCAGAACGTCGGTCGGCAGCAGGAACAGCAGGGCGACAACTCCAAGGAAAAGCAGTTTATTCATGTCTGACTCCGGAAAAAGGGTTTGAAGTGTATATGTCTCCGGCTTGAGCGTTTGTATCGCCCGTGTCGGAGAAATGTTTTTCTCTGGCGTTTCTTTCTTTCCCGCCTTTCAAGCTCGGAAAGGGCGCTTTTCAGGCTTGTTTCAAGCTGTACTTGAAGTTTTTGGGATTCCCTTTCGAGCGCCGTCCAGAAAAGCTGCAAAAGTCCGTACAGGCACGAGATAAAGAAAAGAATGCGGATGATGGATACAAGTTCCTTGTGCCCGGCGAGTTCCGCAATTTCAGGAGGCGGATTGTTCGAGGTGAGCGCCGCCATGAACAGGATGAACAGAACGCCAAGCATGAGAAAGACGCCATAGCTGATGGAGCGGATGAGCCGCACCGCTTATTTCCCTCCATGTATCTTTTGAGCGGCGTTCTTCGCGCTATTCACGGCAGCGCCTCCCGCTTGTTTGCCGAGAGATTTCCCTACTTCCGTCGCAAAGGCGGTAGTGATGCCCATTGAACGGCTCAGCCCCGCGCCCTGGCCGGGGCGCTGCTCCATACCGGCAAAGGCTCCGGTTCCCTGCTGCATGGCGCTCAGGGCGCTGTCTCCGGCTTTTGTGAGAGCGCCTGCGGCGGTAGCGACAGCGCCCACAGCGGAACCGCCGATAATCGCGCCGCCAAGCTTTACCGCTCCCATGGCGACACCGGCAGCGCCTACAGCGGCTCCGGCCCCGAACGCGCCAACGCTCATTGACGTGCCGATGCTCGAACCGTTGATGATGCCCGCCACCATTGCGGGAAGTTTGTCCACGAGCATGAAAAGGGTGATGACAGAAACGAGAACAATACCAAGCTCTTGAATGCTAAATTTTCCTTGTGTCATCTTGGAAATATTTTCTTCAATAATTCCGGTTCCAATTCCGACCAATAAGGTCATGGTCATAAGAGATGCACCGATACCAATCACAGTCTTGAAGTAGTTAATGGCAATATCGGAAGTCCATTTTGTCGCGCCAAAACCAAGAAAAAGTATTCCCGCGTATGCAAGAACCCACGCTGCGCAAAGCTGTATCAACATACTAATTGATACTAATGCCATAATAATAAATATAGCGAGAGATGTAAGCCACGCACTTAAGTAATATCCAATCTCATCTAGTGAAAATTTCAGGCTTTCACATACATGATCGTATAATTTAAATCCAATATCTATTGTAGCTGATGGCGATATTCCAGGCTCACCAATTGCTCTAGAGCCAAGTAATTTTAAAGAATTTATTATGCTTTCTGAAATTTGCGGAGCATTTTGCAGAAGCCAATAAAAAAAACCTATGAAAATTATGTATCGTAAAAGCTCACCAAAGAATTCAGCAAAAGATGAACGATGAAAAGGGAGTTGACCCATTGTCCACACTAGACTGATTGCGGCCAAGGATATATAAAGGCGTGAAGCAGCAGTCTGCATGGTTGCTCCCCATGAACTTGCAGCATCCTTGTATTTTTGCAATACTGAGTCCATGACGCCGTCATTTGTTAATTTTGCAAAGGAAGTTTCGATGTTACATACACCAACAATGAATAATATGGTGGTAGCAAGAAAAATGATAAAGTATATTTTTCTGTTTATATTCATATGTTCCTCACTATTTGTTACTGGTTGTGCAGATGATACATCGAAGATTATTGGCTACTGGAAAAGTAAAGATATGCAAAAATATACTGGATATGATAAATTTCAAATTTACCATATAACAAAAGATTCTGTTACAGTTGACAATGGACGCGAGCATAAGGGCATAAATTGGCATTCAGAAAATGCAAAGATCGTAGGAAGTAGAGAGGGGTGGTCATTTACTGGCAATGAATTTGAAATACAAATAGTCGATAAAGATCGAATCCGCATTTGGAGAAACGATCCAATGACTTCAATAAATGCAGATGGAGATGAGTTTATACGAATTACTAATGAAGAAGCGACAGACATTATAAGTTCTCCAGGTAAAAAGCGCGAATATAAAGTTTGGTAATCACCAATATTTTTTAGGATTTTCTTCATACCTACTTTCATAAGCCTTTTCCCACGCCGCCCGTTCTCTTGCTTCACGGGCGGCGTTTGTTTGTTCTCTCGCATTATCAGCCGCCATCTTTGCCATGAGCGCGCCGCGCAGCTGGAGCATCTGGTTCGATTGCTGGGCAAGAAGCTGATTGGTGTACTGGATCGCTTCCAGCCTGCCCTGCGCCGTCTGTGCGGCGGATTGAAGCTCTTCCAGCCTGGACGCATCCCGCGCAAGCGCCTCCTGTTGCTGTTCCAGCGTCCGGGCCACGTTGTCATTGGTCTTTTTCTGCGCTTCCAGCCCCCACTCTTCCGCCTGCATGACTTCCCGCCGCTGCTTCTCCAGCGTGGCCGGATCTGTTGATGGAGCCGCAAAGTATGGGGAACTGCGGTAGAAGCCGGGATTCCCGAACTTCTCCAGATACCCGTCCAGATTCCCGGCCACTTTGGAGTAATAGGCAAGCTGATCCTGGAGAGCGAGGACGTTGTTCATGGTCTTTTGCGCCTGTGACCAAATGTAGGCGGACGGGGCCAGCGTATTCTTGATCTGATCCTCATACTGCCTGAGTTGCAGCGCATACTCTTCAATCTGCTTCAATGTCTGATTGACGGCCTCCATCGCGGAGATCGTCGTCTGGGCAAGATTGGTCGCATCTATGACGGGTATCCCGGCGCTGTATGCCGGAACGGGAAGAAGTAGGGCCAACAAGCAAAAAAAACGGAAAAATGGTGATAATAAAAAGCGAAGCATCCTGAGTCTCCATTCAAAAAATAGTGTTATCGAAATCCTTGCATCTTCCCATAAAACGGTTGTAAATTTGCCTTAAAGGTTATCCTAAAAAGAAAAGGAGTGTGTACTATGCCAAAAATACGTGGAGATTTCGCTCGCCAAAGTTTTGTGAAAAAGAATGAAATAGTTTGTACATCTCATTCCATCCTTATGTTCGGGCAAGAAAAGGACTGTGTTTGTGGAAGCAAAATCACAGAAGATTATTATACTTTTGCATACAGAGAACAAAACTCTAAAGAAGAATTTCTTCTTATGCATGCTGGGCCTGAATGTGGAAAGAAAATTATAGATATAGCAGGAATTTATTCCCCTCCTTTGACTAATCCTTTTACTGGAGATGTTGCCGTTGAAAATGCTATGAATAGAGTTCAAAATAACAATATCAATGAAACACAAATGAGACTGATAACTCGACGAAATAGAGAAATGTTGCAGGCTGTGAGTGTTTTGTTTGGGATATGGGGAGGGCCACGGGAAGGATTTATTCAAAGAGGTCTTATGGAAATTATGGGTAATCCTACTATTGATATACCACCTCAATTTATACGCTCTCTGAATAAAGCCGCATATGTAACACTTCATAATGATGTAAGGCTCGATGAACATCTTTCGATGCGTGAAAATTTTATACAGCTTGCGGCAGATCATGGGCGTCACGCGAGAAATCTTCGGTTTGATAGACTACAGGAAGCGTTGAAGTCAAAGTATCCAGAGGAAAATTTTTATCTATGAGCTGTATGGTATTAATATCTCACCATTACTTGAGCGAACCACATTTTTTCCATCCTCTATTAGAGTCGTGGGATTGGGTTGATTTTCGTGCCAGGCTAAAACAAGGAGAGGTAGAATACTTTGAAACTCTATAAAAAAATTATTGTCTGTCTCTCTGTTTTGTGGACTATAACCGCGATTCATATTAGATATCCATGAGCAGAATTTTTCTTGGTCAAATTCTGCTCTTCCATCTTTCATTATGATATATGGTGTATAACAATGCGTGTATGAGCAATGAAGATATAATTTTTTACTTACAGGATATAAAATCATATCTTCTTCGTACTCATCAAAGTTTGATCTTCCGAAATAATCTAGCACACTATTAACATCCTCTCCCGCATGCCGAACACAAGATGCTGGAATAAGTGTGGATAAGACAGTCCTTCCCACATATAAAACTGTGCCACAGTGGCAAAGTCCGTAAAAGTCGGGCATTCCAATCCTTAATGCCTCATGTATATCCTTGGCCTTAATGATATTTCCCTTTTCATTGGTTACAAAAAACTTGAACACGTTGTTTTCTCCTCATTGTGATATTCTGTTAGAAGACAGAGCTAATTCACCCCACAGCCACAGTTTCGTAATCGTGCGCCTGTCTCGACCATCCTCTGACTTCAAGGATTTCCCGCACACGCCGTCCCTGTTCGGTGCGTTGCAAAAACACCAGACAGTGCACAGCTTGTCCGATGACCTCCTCAATATCTCCGGGAGCATACTGGTTCCGCGTCACAAGGCCGCGCAGCCGTGTCAGCCCCTCCCGCGCGCTGTTCGCGTGGAGCGTGGCGATCCCGCCTTCGTGCCCGGTGTTCCAGGCATCCAGCAGATCCAGCGCGGCATGATCCCGCACTTCTCCCACCAGTATCCTGTCCGGACGCAGCCGCAGACTCTGCTTGAGCAGGAGCGTCATGCTCACGTTCACAGTAGTGTGAAGGAAAACGACATTCGGGGACGCGCACTGGATTTCCCCGGTGTCCTCGATGATGATCAGCCGTTCCTGCGGATATTGCCGGGCCACTTCCGCGATTATCGCGTTTGTGAGCGTGGTCTTGCCCGAAGACGTGCCCCCGATGACCAGGATATTCCGGTGATCCCGCACGGCCTCGCACAGCCTGTCCTTCTGGCGTTCCGTCATGACGCCCGACCGGACGTACTCATCCAGTGAAAACACCCGGCTGGCCCGTTTGCGGATGGAAAACATGGGCCTTGCCGCCACGGGCGGTAGCGCCCCGGAGAAACGCGAGCCATCCAGCGGCCATTCCCCGTCCAACTGCGGGCTTTCCGCTGTGATGACCTTGTTCAGCATCCCGGCCAGAGTGCGGAGCAGCGCTTCCGCCCTGTATGCTTCCAGGCTCCCGATGCGGCTCATGTCTTCCCCCAGGCGTTCACGCCAGAGAGAACCGTCAGGATTCAGGGCAACTTCAATGGTCAGCGGATCCGCCAGGGTATCCAGCAGGAGCGGCCCGGCATGACGCCGCAGCGCGTCAAGATTGCGCTGCCATGATGTTTGGCCGGAAGTCTGGAGCGCGAGGGCATCACTCATGCGGCCACCTCACGCAGCAGACTGGCGATTGAGCGAGCGTCCGGCACGGGCGGCGGCACAAGCGCCTTGCCGAGAGTCAGACGGGCCGCGATGGAATGGAGACTGCCCCGCGCAAGACACAAGCCCGCCGCGATCATCCCGCGCGGAACCTGCGGCCACATGGCGCAGAGCCGCGCTTCCGCCTCCTCCCTGAGCCGAGTCTCCGGCCCGGCGCATGATCGCCTGTCCGGTTCAATCACACGCCGCAGAACGGCATGTTCCCGTGCCTGTATTTCTTCCGGACTCATGGGCGGACTGACGGACGCGGCATCACCCAGCGGCGCGGACTCCCGCCCGCCGAAGGGCAGATCAAGCCAGCGGCGATCCCGCAGCCAGAAGCGCAAATTCGGGACATAGCCTTTTTTCCAGCTCCGATCTTCACCCATCAGGCGCTTCACCACGCGCACCAGCTCATCCAGCGGAGGCAGATAACCGGACTTCGCCAGGCGCACATATTCCTGATACGCCCCGAAACGATCCTGTTTCCGGGGCCAGAGTTCCCACAGCCTGGGGAACTCGTCCTGAAGTTTTCGGCGAAGACCGGAACCGGAGGAATCCCCCCTTCCGCTTCCCGCAAGAGGAGAACGAGAAGGACACACCCCCCGTTCATGCCGTGAGCCGGAAGGGCGTGTCTGCGCAAGGGGGGAAAGGGGGGTATTAATTTCTTCTTTCTTCTTTAATTCCTTTAATAAGGAACACGAAGATTTTTCGCCTTTCTCCTCCGCCAATTTCAGCTTCAAAGGCGAAAAATTTTCGTCTTCCATCAGTTCCATTCCAGCTTCGACAATCTGCCGGCGCACGCGCTCTGATTCGAGTAAACGGTAAATGTTCCGGGTTCCCTGCTGCTCCACGGCGATATATTCCAGCCTGACCAGCGCCGCGAGATGATTCTGCACGCTCCGCACGGTCGTCTTGCACAGAACGGAAAGCAGCTTTTGGGAAGGCCAGCAGTAATCCTTGTCGTGACAGAAGAAATACAGCCACAGATACAGCAGTGTGGGGCCGGTCTTCAGCTCCTTGTCCAGCCCGGCGTACACAGCGAAAATCTTGTGCTTCACACGCAGGAAATTGCTCGGAATTATCGTCTTCATAATTTTCCAACCTTGCGGTTTGGAAAAAAGGCAAAAGTGTAGCCCCCCAAGCTTGACGCCGGGATCGAAGGGGAGTAAGGTGGAATCACTCTTTAAGTTTCCTCCACCTTGGAGAGAGAAGTTCTCTGTCTCCCCTCCAAAGGCTGAGCCGGGCATTGAAGTACCAATTCGATGTCCGGTTTTTGCTTTTTTCCGTTTAACTCATGGTGTTATCCTCAATCCTCATGGCAAAAGCCGGGATCACTTACTGAAAATTCAAGGCCGAAGTCAGGGAAACCGTGGCGATGTTCGGCATGTCTCCATCGACGCTTGCCATCTGATTCAGGGCGCAGGCCGTCACACAGGCTGCCTGCCGCTGGGTCAGACCGAACTTGCCGAAAACGCTCCGCACTTCCTCTACCGCCTGGGGCAGCGGCCCATAGAACGCTTCAACGCGCTTTTCATGGCGCTGCTTGCAGGACTCCTGCTCGCCTTCCATCTCCGGAGCCTCCCTACACCGCCGCAGCCTGCTGCTCATCCAGCAGGGCGCGCTGATGAGCCGGCAGCAGATGCGGAAATTCCCGCGCCGTGCGCAGCGCGATCCGGTCGCTTGCCGCCAGAGCATCCCTGACGGAGCCGGGTTTTGCGTTCGCCAGCTCTTCCATCATGCACCTGACCATGAATCGCGTTACAGCGGGATTATTGGACTTGTAGATCCGTTCCAGGTTCAGATGCCGGGCCGGATTGTTCCGCCCGGACTTCGCGGGGTGTTTCATGACAGACCTCCATCATGCTTGCCGCCCTGTTCCGGGCGATTAGGGAATGTGGACGGAAATCGCGCGAGAAAGCCTTTTCTCGCGGCTTCGTTTCCCCACTCTTCCAAAAGATCGAGCGTGGCCTTCCGGCCGAGACAGTCCACCAGCGCTTCCATATGGGGAAGCGGGACGCCGAGATGTTCCTCGTACACATGCAGAATGAACTCAACGGACATGTCTTGCCCATCTTCACAGAGATGGAAGAGCGGAGCTGCCTCCATGACGGAGGAAACCTGATTGCCCGCTGAACAGAGCGTATCTGCGGAAAGAACCTGAACAGGAATCCCGGCGGCCCTGGCTTCAAAAATTTCCTGTCTGATTTCCTGATCCTCCAGCCATTCGGGAGTCGTCAGCAGCAGAAGACGTTCCGCCCAGGATTTCAGCAGGGGAAGGCAGTTTTGACGCCAGATGGAAAAATCCAGCGGCTCCGGCGGGGAGTCGAAGAAAGGACTTGCCACAGCATAGCGCACGGAAACCGGAGAAAAGACGCTGTATCCCCTGGAAGTCAGTATCCCCGCTGCGGTATTGGCATCACGCGCGTACCGCTCCAGCGTTTCAGCGTCAGGGGCCTGTTCAGTCCGGTAGCTGGTGGAGAGATACAGACGCAGGCGCTGCGGCCTCAAAAGACAGTTCAGCTCTTCCCGTTCATCCACGTCCAGGGCCAGCTCATCCGCATGGCGTTCAGCCGTTTCCAGCACAGCCCGGCGTACAGCCAGAGCCACCCCGGCTTTCAGAGCGGCGGCATATTCCGCGCGCATCGACTCTTCCGCCAGGGAGAGCCTGTCTTCAAGCCTGCTCAGAAAATCAGCGGTTCTGAACTCGCAGGAGATATCAGGCATGTTTTTCCTCCGAAACCTTCTCTACAAACACCGCCTTACCCTCGGTAATCCAGCTTTCGGGGATCATGACATGGTGGGGATGCAGGCAATGCGGACATGGCCACTCCACTTCCAGCACGCGCTCGCCCCAGGCGGAAACATCGTTGACGGAGCAGAGATGCCCGGTTTCCGCAGCCGAGCGGCGCATGGAGATTTGCACCACATCGCCCGCCCGGATGGGCAATTCCCGTTTCCAATAACTGCCATCGGGGCCGTAGCCGATCCGCTGCCTCGGGGGCGTGTCCAGCAGCCGCAGAAACTTGTAGCGATAGTCGGCCTTGCGGGCCGGAGCAGAAACTTCTTTCCACTGAGGCATGAGTCATTTTCCTCTGGCAATAAAAGCCGTTCTTGCTCTCCATATGGAGTAGTTTAATAATAATTTCAAAGTGTTGAGTAGGCATATTTCTTTTTCCAGCATTCTTTATCCTTTTTGCTTATAAATATTAGCAAAGGGATAGCAAAAGATTAAAATACAAACGAGATGCTATGCCTGTTGATTGGCATAACATCTCGTTTTCAATTTACTTTTTAAAATTTTAGCTTCGATTAGTTAAACTTTTGCCAAAATCCCCCCCGCCGTGCATGTTCCCTTCAATGGGGCCAGATGGCGGAAGCCGTCAGGACGACCATGGTGATGCCGAGGCCGAGCTTGACAACCATGCCGAGAAAGCGCCCTACCAAAGCGCCGTTGGCGGCAGTGACGGCGTCGGCCTGGGAGCGGTGGGACAACAGACGCTCCGCCGCGTAGCAGCCGGCCCAGGCTCCGGCCAGCGCGCCGAAAACGGCACCGATGCCGAAGAGGAAGGGAGCGAAGAAAATCGCCCCGGCAATGGCGCCGATCATGCCCGCGAAGGTGGCCTTGTTGGAGGAGCCATATTTCTTCGCGCCCCAGAGTTGGGTCAGGAACTCTATCATTTCACCCACCACGGCCATGCCGACAAGGGCGACGAAAAAGAGTGCCCCCAGCTCCGGAGCAGCCGGGCCAAGCCATGCGTAAAGCGCCACAAGGCCAACCACGGCCCAGTTGCCGGGCAGCATGACAAGGTTGAGCAGTGCGCAGAGCGCCAACACCACGATGAAAGCGGAAACCAGGGCGATGTCCATGGATCAGTTTCCGCCTTCGGGGGCGTCGCGCAGGTCCTCGACGCGCCGGGCCTTGCCTTCGGTACGGGGCAGACTGCCGCCCTGCACCAGATCGACCTTGGGCGTTATCAGAATTTCGTCGCGCAGGCGGCGGGCGATGCTCTCCTGAAGGCTGCGCAGAACCCGCATATCTTCCACAAAGTGCTCTTCGCGTATTTCCACGAGCACGCGCAGGGTTTCCAGCAGCCCCTGCTTTTCCAGCCGGATGAGATAGTTGTGCCCGACTTCGGGGAAGCCCATCAACACCTGTTCAATCTGCATGGGGTAGATATTTACTCCCTTGAGAATAAACATGTCGTCGGAACGGCCGAGAATGCGGTCGATACGGCGGTGCTTGCGGCCGCAGGCGCAGTCCCCGGGGATGATGCGGGTCAGGTCGTGCGTGCGGTAGCGCAGCAGGGGCATGCCTTCGCGGGTGAGCGTAGTCATGACCAGCTCGCCAGTTTCCCCGTCAGGCAGGGTGCGGCCCGTTTCCGGGTCGATGATTTCCAGAATATAGGCATCTTCCCATATATGCAGACCACTCTGCTCCTGGCATTCAATGCCCACTCCGGGGCCGTTCATTTCCGACATGCCGAAGCTGTTGTAGACCTTGAGATCCAGCATGGATTCGATACGGCGGCGGGTTTCCTCGGTATAGGGTTCCGCTCCCACCAGCGCGATGCGCAACGGCAGTTCACGAGGGTCTTCGCCTTCTTCTTCAATCTGTTGCGCCACATGCAAGGCGTAGGATGGCAGAATATGCACGGCGGTAACTCCGAAATCCTTGATCAGCTTGATCTGGCGGCGCGTATTGCCCGCCCCGGCGGGGATGGTCATGCAGCCGAGGCGTTCCGCTCCGTAATGGATGCCCAGACCGCCAGTGAACAATCCGTAACCGGACATGTTCTGAAAGGTATCTTCCCGGCGAATGCCCGTGGCGAACATACTGCGGGCCATGAGGTCGGCCCAGGTGTCCACGTCCTTTTGCGTGTAGCAAACGGCCACGGGCGAACCTGTGGTGCCGCTGGAACAGTGCATGCGCACAAGCTGTGCGCGAGGAACACAACACAGGCGATCAGGGTACTGGGCGCGCAAATCGTCCTTGCTGGTGAAGGGCAGGCGGCGGATATCTTCCGGGCTGGTGATGTCGCCGGGGCAAAGCCCTGCCTCGTCCAGGATTTTTGCGTAGAAAGGTGCCTTGCCGGCCTGGGTGATGGTTGCGCGCAGGCGTTTTGTCTGTTCCTCGCGGATCTGATCCGCGCTCCATGTTTCGGCAATGTCGTAGTATTCCATTGATGCGTCCGTGTGCTGGAAGGTTCCGGGAAGATTCCGGGCAAGAGGGCCGGATTGTCAGCCGCAAAGCATGCGCGGGTATGCGCCAGGTTCAGGCAGTGCGCCGGCCATGGGGGCGGCATAGGAACGCTCCGGCACTGAAAGCGCCGGGAGTCTCCCTGTCGTTGAAATTATTGCCGTATGCCGCCGGACATGATACCGTGCAGCAGGCCATGGCATCCCGCCAGCATCATGTCGCCATAAGGGGCAATGAATGCGCCGCGTCCGCGCAGCAGTTCACGGCGCGGGCCGAGGATGAAGGCGGGGCGGAACCCTTCCGCTTCGGGTGGGAGATCGCCGAACCCGCAGCCATGCCCACCTGTGGCGCGTACCTGTTCGTCCGGCAACCAGCCAAGGCGGAATTCTTCCATATCTTTCGCCAGTTGGGCGGCGGACAGCATGCCGGTATGATGTTCATAGACGCCCAGCACCCGGCGCCGGAAAACCAGAAAGGCCGCGGTATGGCTGTTGCCTGCGTTGACCACGAGCACGCCCTCCCGATCGGAACGTTCAGCCACTTCCGGGGTAGCCAGGGCGCCAAGCGCCGCCGCAGTGCCGGTGTCAGCCACGGGGCCGCCTCCGATAGCATGCTGAAGCGCCGCAAGACGCGTGCATTCCTCCGGGGCTTCGGCATACAGCCATTCGGCCGGGTTTCCCTTGCTGTGGTGGAGCAGGCGCTTCCATAAACGGAAACGGCCTTCCCGATTGCCTGTGTCGGCATGAACGCCGTGATCCTGGGCCGCCGTAACGAGTGCGGGCCGGGGCAGGCTGGCGGCGTCGAACAGGCTGTTCCAGAATCCCGGAGAGTAGTCGGCAAGAAAGACGGGAGCAAACCCCACAGGGCACTGGGGATGCTCGTCTTCTGTGATGGTGATGCCCATGCTTCGGACACGGTTTATGTCATCGTGCAGAGCCGCGGCGGCCTGAGGCGTTGCGGCGAGGCGCAGGCCCTGCTTCAGGTGCTCTGTCACTGCGCCACCGAAGCCGCCGCCCATATTGCCGCCGTGCAGCCATACAGGCGTGCGCAGTTTCGTGAGTTCACGAATGCGGGAGGCCACCTGGAGGGCTGGTGCGGGCAAGACAAAGCGCGGCCAGTTTTCAGGAGCCGTATTGGGAACGGCAAGCAGAGCATCTTGCGTGCCGCTGCCGATGTCCAGGGCAAGTATGGGGCCGTCAATGTCGAGCTTGTGGAAAAGTTCAGATGTGTTCATAGCTTCCTCTTCCGGTGAAAGGCCATGCCGGGAAGTGTAGCGGAAAGGAACAGGAAGGAAAAGGGGAAAGAAGCAGCCGTTCTTCCGTTGCGGCGCGGCGGCCGAGCGCGATACGGATGAAGCGAAAGGAACAGATTGCCCATTGCGTGCGGAGAAGTATCCCCTTTTTAATGCAATGGAACCGGGTGGCGGTCGGGGTTCGGCCTGAACAGAATGGACGGCACGCCGCGCGCAGGGAAAGCCCTGATTGGATTTGCCAGCGGAAGTTCTTCCAATGCTTCCACCTGTTCGGCCAGTGCAGACAGATTGTCGCAGGCCAGGCGCAGCAGGGCCGTTCATTCAGGGACGCCATGGCCGATGAACCGAGCATGGCTTGGACGCTGCGCAAATCTTCGCTGATAGCCATATATCCATCCTCCAAAAGGAAAAGTATTAATTAAGGTTCTATGACAGCACCATGTTTATACCGCTGTGCGGGATGTGTCTTTTTGCTTCGGCACGGACGGCGATATTCATTGCCGCGAGGTTGCCGACAGCGGAGATAAGGCAAGCATGTATCCACGGCCGGCTCGCTTGCGCCTCCGGCGGTCAAGGTTATTCTCCGCGCCACGCTGTCATGATGGATTAATTAAAAATTAAAATAGTGAACCAGATGAGAAAGATTTGCTTGAATAAAACAAATAAGTCAAGTAAAAATTTATAAATTTGCAAAAATTACCAGATATAATGTTAAAATTGAAGTTTTGATTGACTTTTACGGGTTCTGAAGGTTAATATCTCAATGTGTGCGATGCTGTTACGACGAGCATGTGGTTTTGTTGCCGCGCTCCATGCAGGGGGGCGTCAATCCGGAAAAGGAAGCAAGCGTTTTCATCAACGGGTATTTGCCTCTTGAGGGATGGAGTTGATTTATTCCGGGACTGCGTCAGTGGTTCCTGAAGAATGCGCTGTGTTATTGCTTCGCCCACAACTCGGAAGCCCCTGGGGCATTTTTCAGATCGGCTTTTGAAACAATATAGCGCAAGGCTGGATCGCATGAAAGATATATGCTCTTCTGCTATTGCAACGGGATGCGAAGCTGGTTGCGGACATGTGCTGGACAGGCTGCTGCAAGGGGCGGGATTGCGCCGTGACAGTCAGCTTGCGGAGTTATTGGGCGTCACGCCTCAAGCGGTGAGTCAGGCCCGGCGCAAGGGACGGGTGCCGGATGGGTGGGTGCTGCGTGTGGCGTCACGCTTTGCTCTGTCCACAGACTGGGTGTATTTTGGGAGGGGGGAAGCAAGGCCTTTGCGCGGCGTTTCTTCTTCTCTGACACGTTATGAGAATGCCGAAATGCCGTGTGAGGCGGGCCGTGTGGAAATGGCGTTTGTACCGCTGGTGAGCGCGCGCCTGGCGGCGGGCATGGGGAGTCTGGAGAGTGGCGGCGAAGTCGAAGGCTATTTCGGCTTTCGCCAGGAATGGCTGTGCCGTAAGGGAGATCCGGATCGCATGGTTCTGATGAAGGTGTTCGGCGACAGTATGGAGCCGGATATTCGGCATGGCGACATGGTGCTGGTGAATCAGGCCCAGACGGGTATTTTCGGCCACGCCATCTATGCGGTGGGAGTGAACGAAGAGATTTATATTAAACAGATTGAAACCTTGCCGGGCGGGCGGCTGGTTCTGCGCAGTCTGAATCGCAACTACGATCCTGTTGAAGTGGATTTGCAGGGGGATCTGGCTGATTCCGTCCGGGTTATCGGGCGCGTGATCTGGTGGTGCCGGGAGGCGTGATGCCCTCCGGGCAGGGAAAGGGGCCGGACGCCCCTTCCGTTTACCGGCGCACACGCGTTCCCGTATGGTTCTGTCCTGTCTTCTGCGTTCCGCGTTCACCACCTGCGCGCTCGCCGCGAGGCCGGCCGCAGCAAAGCGATTCTCCATACTATTCCCGCTCGTCGGGGCACAGGCCCCATTGCGCGGCCTGCGGCCCGTCTTCCAGTTCCCACACTTGAACATGCAGGCGATGCAGGCTTGCCGGGTCAGAAAGTATAGCGCTTTTTGCCTTGCGATCCAGCGCGTTGGGACCTTTTGCCAAGGCTTCGGCTTCCAGTTTTTGCATCCGCTTCACCTGGGCCGGGCTGTACCGGCGCTGATGCCGGTTCAGCGCGATGTGCAGGGCGTGAACGCTGGGAATGACTACGGCCCGGATGAACCCCTGCCTGCGGGAGAGCAGAAAGGGAGAATACGGAGTCGGGCGGCGCAAGTTTTCAGCCAGAGCCGCAATTTCTTCCGGTGCGCGTATTTCGGGCGGAGTGAGGAAAAGCCCCCAATGCTTTGCCGTTTCTCCCCAACTGGCGCGGCTGCTCCAGACGGAAAGGGGGATGGACAGAGCCAGACCGGCCACAATGGGGGAAAGCCACCAGAAAAAGCCGGGGTTGACGACCCAGATGGCTCCGCCCCAGGCGAAACCGAGCAGCGTGCCCCACCAGTGGAAGCGAAAGGCATCCGCCCAGCTTGTGCCGGTGCCGCCTCTGTTCTGGGCACTCCAGGTCACGCGCCAGCCAAGCAGCGTGGTGACGACAAACAGGCTGTGAAACAGCATGCGCACCGGCGCGAGGAAGGTGGAGACTACAATTTCTCCCAGTACGCCGCAACTCATGGACCATACCCCGCCGAAGCCGCGGGCCGCGCCTTTGCTTATGACCAGCAGCATGGCGAGCAATTTGGGAAGAAACAACAGCACCGCCGTGCTGCTGAGCAAGGTCAATGCCCATTGGGGGTACCAGGTAGGCCAGACGGGAAAAAGCGTGCGCGTGCTGGGAAAGTAGGTGGGAGGCACTAAAATTTCCACAATGGCCTGGAGTGAGCTGATAATCAGGAACAATCCCCAGAGCAGCGCGGAGCCGTAGGACATGATGCCGTTGACGAACAGCGCCCTGTGGGTGGGAAAGAAACCATGCGCGAAAATGAGGCGGCTGTGCTGAAGGTTGCCCTGGCACCAGCGGCGGTCGCGGATCAGCTCATCAATGAGGGTTGGCGGTGTTTCTTCCCACGATCCGTCAAGTTCATAGGCCAGCCACACGCCATATCCGGCCTTGCGCATCAGGGCGGATTCCACAAAATCGTGACTCAGGATTTCTCCGCTCAGCGGCCCCTTGCCCGGCAGGCGCGGCAACTGGCAGTGCGCCATGAACGGTTCTATGCGGATGATGGCGTTATGCCCCCAGTACTGAGCTTCGCCAAGCTGCCAGTAATGCAAACCCGCCGCGAAGACAGGCCCGTAAAGATGATTGGCGAACTGCTGAACGCGGGAAATGAGAGAGCGGCTGTTCATCGCTTTGGGCGGCGTCTGAAGGATGCCGACGGAGGGATGAAGCTCCATGGCCTGTACCATGCGGATCATGGTGGCGCCGCGCATCAGGCTGTCCGCATCATAGACGATCATATAGCGGTAGTTTGCGCCCCAGCGGCGGCAGAAATCGGCAATGTTCCCGCTTTTGCGGCTGAGATTGCTCCTGCGCCGCCGGTAGAACACCTGACCGAAGGCTTCTTCCTCCCGGCAGAATTCGTGCCAGGCTTCTTCCTCCGCTACCCATGACTCCGGGTTGGTGGAATCACTGAGAATGAAAATGTCAAAACGGGAAGCCTGGCCTGTCCCGCGCAGTGAATGCAACACGGTGCGGATGCCTGCCATGAAACTTTTTACATCTTCGTTGTAAACAGGAAAGAGAATGGCCGTGCGGACTTCAGGGTTCGGCAGCTCCAGCGCTTCGGGGCAGGACAGCGTGACGGTGAAACGATCGTATCCTCGCAGAGTGACCCATACACCCGCCAATGCGGTCCAAAATCCCACAGAAATCCAGGCGAACAATACGCCGAACAGGCCGACCATGGCCAGCTCGATATTTTCATCCCCCTTGTGCGGCAAGAGAAGATACATGGTGCGCGCAGCCAGCAGCGAGGGCAGGATGATCAATGCAAGCAGACAAAAGCGCCGCCGCAGGGCGGCGTTCGCCCAACGCAGTTTTTCAGTCATGGCGGTGTTCTCCCTGCGCATTTTTTTCTTGCTGCGGCGTTGGGGGCGTGGCGTCTCCCGAAATGGCGGGGCGGCCGAAAAACAGACGGGCAAGAGCCGTGAGCCAAGGCTTGCGATCCAGTTTCTCCGCAATCATGGAACGCCGGTTGATGGGGGGGGCGGAGTCGAGCTTTCCATCCTCATCGTCTTCCAGACCGTACTGCCTCCCTTCCATCCGTCCTTCCTCGCGCAGAACTTCGCGCAGGCTGTGCATGGCTTCCGCCTGGGAGACCGCCGGGCCGGTTCGGCTCAGGCTTTCCGCTGCAAAGGCAAGGCTGCGCAGAGGGGGGATATCCATGCCGCGTACATAGAGCAGCACCCGATCGCGTGTGCGTTGCCCTCGTTCATCGGGCAGGGATTCTTCAATGCCGTGCGGGCCGGCGCACTCTTCGGAAGGGCGGGACAAGGCGAAGGGACGGTCAGGTCGTCCCTCCGCGGGAAAGTTCGATGTTTCAGGATTCATGTCAGAGCTCAGAGCTGAAGGTCATATATCCATGTTTCGGTCAGCGGATCCGGAAGATTTTCCCCTTTTTTGAGGACAGCCTTGAAACGAAGGCTGGGCGCTCCTTCACGGGCTGACCGGATGCTTTGCAGCACGCCGTCTTCTTTGGGCAGGCGCACCAGAAAGACCAGCCGCCAGCCCTCTGTGATCGGGTTCTTGATCAGCTGTTTTTCGATCAGTTGTACCGAGTCCGGAATTTCCACGACCGAACTCAGGCCGGTGTCGGCGGGCAGAAAATCCAGTTCGCCGCCTTCAAAATCAATGACGAAACGCAGTTTGTCGTCCTGTCTGGCGGTTCTGGTGGCCACGGCCCAGCCCAGGCCGTGCGGATTGGCGCCGGGCGCCATCCAGACCAGACGGTAGGCGTAGGACATTGTTTCAGGATAGATTTTGGGAGCTGCATTCTGCCCTTCCGGAACCTCGCCCGTATCCGCGGTTTTATCCGGTACCCAGAAGGCCACCATGTTATCGTGGATTTCTTCTTCCGAGGGGATCTCGATAAGCTCAAGCCTGCCGTCCCCCCAGTCTCCCTTGGGTTCCACCCACAGGGAAGGACGCATTTCGTAACGCGCCTCCAGATCCTGGTAATGATCAAAAAGCGGGTCGCGCTGCATCAGGCCGAAGCCGCGCGGATTATTCAGGCGGAATTCATTAATGGCCAGACGCCGCGGGTTGGCAAGCGGGCTCCAGAACCAGTTGTGATCCGCATCCAGGAAGATCAGACCGTCAGAATCATGAACTTCCGGCCGGTAATCTCCGGAACGGCCGTTTTCCGTCTCACCAAAGAGGAACATGCTTGTCAGTGCGCCCAGGCCGATTTTCTGCACCGGCTTTGCTCCTTTGCGGGCGAACAGGGTGCACGCAACCTCCATGACCGTAAAATCGCCGGGGGTGATATCGAAGCGGTATGCGCCGGTCATGCTGGGGGTATCCATAAGGGCGTAGACGGTCATGGTCTGCGCTTCATTTTCGGGTTTGACCAGCCAGAATTCCCGAAAATAGGGGAATTCTTCGCCCCCGGCCAGAGCTGTGTCAATGGCCAGCCCTCGTCCGGAAAGTCCATATTGGGAATGGCTGGTGACTGCGCGAAAATAGGTCGCGCCGAGAAAGACGGCGATTTCGTCCTTGTAGTCTCCGCGCTTGATCGGAAAATGCAGGCGGAATCCGGAAAAATCAAGCGGCGTTTCCCGAACCCGGTCAGCCAGGGCCGTGTCGCCGTATTCAAACATGTCGGGGGAAAAAGCGAGTTTTTCCGCTTTGCCGTCATCCACAATGTTGATAGCGACCAGACGGTTATAAAACAGGCCGGGGTGAAAGAATTGCGCCTCGAACTGCGGGCCTTCATCCCGCCACAGGGAACTCTGCGGGCGGAAACGGATTTTTCGCCATTGATCGTAGCTGATATCAAGCAGAAAGGCGGGCACCTTTCCGTCCGGGTTTTCAAAGGCAGTGCTTGCCAGCGAACGGGCTTTGGCTTCCACGTCCGCCATGCCGAAATCGGGCAAAAGCGCGGGGCCTTGCAGCGCTTTGTCCGTAGCGTCCCCCGCCGCTTCAGGCGGGCTAACCGTCTGAGGCTTTGCGGGTGTGGCGCGAGGGGGAGTTGATTGGGCAGGAGCTGTTGACGCGTTCGGCTTCTCCGCCGCCTGCGGCGTGTCGGCTCTGCCGGGGTGCGGCCATGCTGCAAGCGCAGCAAAGATAAGCGAGCAGAACAACAAGGTTGCCGGAAACGCGATCCGGAATGAACTATGCCGGGACATACGAAAAAAAGAGAACAACTCGAACATGTCAATTGCCGTCCAGAAAGGAGAATGAGAGGTATCCCGTATAGCGCGGCCTACTGTCCATGTCCAGAGGGGGGAGTTCACCTGAAAAATTCAGCTCCCCACATTCAATTTCCCCAAATAATGAAAAAAAAGCCTATCAGGGGCTTGTTTCTGTGAAAAATCTCGGGGCGGAAAGATGCAAACAGGCTCTGTAACGGAACCGGGTTGATGGCGTTGCGCGAGACGTGTATTTTTACTACGGCACGAGCGGTAACATCCGTTGCCGTAGGGACAGCCCGTGTTCCACACGGGCCAGCGGCAGTCGTTAGGCGACGAAGGAGCCTTAC
>CAJTSU010000016.1:0-33987 GCA_910579055.1 uncultured Mailhella sp.
CCGCCCACCCCCGCCCCTCCCGGCGGAGGGTGGGGTCAAAATTTCAGGAACTGATGCGAAAAATTTTTCGCTCCCTTGATGCAAACTCTGAAGTTCCAGCAGGCGCAAAAAAGCCTCTTCCACTTTGGAAGAGGCTTTTTTGCGCCTGCTGGAGTATTCCTCTTATCAGAAGAATAGCACTCGATAATACTCTACAGGAACATATCCGGCTTGCGCACCGCCACCAGATCGCGTTCCAGCAATTCCTCAGCGATCTGCACCGCATTGAGCGCCGCGCCCTTGCGGATATTATCAGCCACAATCCACAGATTGAGGCCGTTGGCAATACTCTCGTCCTCCCGGATACGTCCCACAAATACCGGGTCTTCCCCGGTCGCCTCCACGGCCAGCGGATAAATATTCTGAGAAGGATTATCCAGAACACGCACACCCGGAGCGGTTGCCAGGACAGCGCGAGCGTCTCGGGCGTTCAGCTTCTTTTCCGTCTCAATGTTGACCGACTCGGAATGGCCGTAAAATACGGGTACGCGCACGCAGGTGGCAGTCACACGGATTTTCGGGTCTTCCAAAATCTTGACGGTTTCATTCACCATCTTCATTTCTTCCTTGGTGTATTCATTTTCCAGGAAGACATCAATGTGAGGCAGGCAGTTGAAGGCGATCCGGTGGGGGTAAACCTCCACTTCAGGTTCCTGCACATTGAAAAGTCGGCGTACCTGACGCTCCAGCTCGTTGATTCCCTTCTGACCCGTACCGCTTACGGCCTGATAGGTGGAAACCACGATACGGCGGATGCCCGCCGCGTCATGCAGGGGCTTCAGCGCCACCACCATCTGAATAGTGGAGCAATTCGGGTTGGCGATAATGCCGTTGTGCTCTTCCAGTGCGTGCGGGTTTACTTCCGGCACCACCAGCGGGCAGCGATCATCCATGCGCCAGGCGCTGGAATTGTCCACCACCACACAGCCGGCGGCCACCGCATGGGGGGCAAAAAGCAGGGAAGCACTTCCGCCGGCGGAGAACAGCGCCATATCAATCCCCTTGAAGGAATCCTTGGTCAGCTCCTGTACGGTGAGTTCTTCCCCATCTTCCCCGAACGGCACCTTTTTACCCGCCGACCGGGCGGAGGCCAGCGCCACTATCCGGGAAGCGGGAAATTTGCGACCGGCCAAAGTATTCAGCATTTCACGCCCTACAGCGCCGGTAGCGCCGACCACGGCCACAACGAGAGATTTTTCCATATCGCTTTCCTGTGTTTGACGCGGCACGCACCGCAAATAGAGCAATTTCACGTTGAAATTGCTCATGGAGTTGAGCAAGGCAAGACGTATCTCTGCTCTCCTTATCCGTAAGGCGTTTCCCGCTGGCGGCTAAAGACATGGGCAGCAGAGCAAACTCCGGCTTCGGCATGAAACCTGCGGTCATGTATGACGGCAAAGTTAAACTGCCCGGAGCTCTTATAGTCTGGGGCGCGCATGAACAGACGCGCGCTATGGTCACTCCTTGCACCGGGGCCGGAAGCCTGTCAAGCCGTGCGCGAAGCGTCACAAAGCTCCCGGGAGGAGCATTTCCCCATAACACTATGCTGCCACAGAGCGTTTGCTTTCATTGACGCTATGCCCGGCACGCTTCCCAAGCGTATTACGCCTGGAAATCGCCGCTTTTGCCGCCGCTCTTGTATACCAGCCGCACATCCCGGATGATCATGTCTTTCTGCACAGCCTTGGCCATATCATATATCGTGGCCGCAGCCACCTGCACAGCCATGATCGCTTCCATTTCCACCCCGGTCTTGCCGCTGACGTGCACCTCGCTTTCCAGCAGCACGGAAGGGGGCTCATCCCGGATTTCAAAACGTATATCAGCGTAATTGATCATCAGGGGATGGCTGAGGGGGATCAGTTCCCAGGTGCGCTTGGCGGCCATAATGCCCGCCACCTTGGCCACGGCCAGTACGTCGCCCTTGGGCAGAGCCTCGCGTTTCAGCAGGTCGAGCGTGGAGGCGCTCATTTCCACCACGGCGCGGGCGCGGGCCACACGCCGGGTTTCCAGCTTGTCGCCCACATCCACCATATGCAGGCTGCCGTCCCCGGCCAGATGGCTGAAAGCGGGGCTGGCGCGGCGCAAGCCTTCGCGCCCGAAAGCCGCGTGGACGGAGTTGATCAGCACGCGCAGCACGCCGTCAAGCTCAAGATCGGACGTATCCACCCGCACGGCATCGTGAGCCGGACGCAGAGGATCGACAGCACGTTCGCGGTCCTGTTTATCGCGTGAGAGGATATTGGCCAGCACCGTATCAAAATCGGCCTCTTCCCCCTTGGCCTGTAATTCCTTGAAGCGGCGCTCAGCCCGGACTTCCGGCCGCGCATCGAGGAAAAACTTGCGCCGGGCATTCGGAAAGACTCTGGTTCCCATGTCGCGGCCTTCCGCCACCAGCGAAACCCCTGACCCAAGCCGCTGTTGAGCCGCTTGCAACTCGCTCCGCAGAGCAGGCAGCCTGGCCACCAGAGAAGCCAGGCGCCCCGCCCGTTCGCTGCGAATTTCCTCGCCCACGGGCTTGCCGTCACAATACAAAACCCATGCGCTATTCTTGTCCCGGTGCAGGGTGAATTGAAAGGCGGCACAGCGGCGGCGCAACTCTTCTTCCGGCAGATCGGCGGCCTCCGCCCCAAGAGCAAGCCCCAGAGCGCGGTACATCGCTCCGGTGTCAAGGTAGGCGATGCCCAGCTCTGCGGCCAGCCGTCGAGCCAGAGTGCTTTTACCTACCCCTGCCGGGCCGTCTATGGTGATCACAAAAGGCCTGTTCATGCAATCTTCCCCATACGCCGTACGGCGCGTTGAAATATCCGTTCCGCATATGCGGCTGTCAAGCGCATTTCTTTCGGCAGCACAAGCAGGGTTATGCGCCGAGAATTTCCCGACAAAGGCTTATGAAGAAAAGATTCTCCTCCTCCTGCCCCACAGTGACGCGCAACCAGTCCGGCAGACGGTATGCGCCGAGCCCCCTGATGATCATGCCGCGCTCCAGCAGCCGGGTGTGCAAATCCTTTGCCGAAACAGTTCCCGCCGGAGGAGAGAACATGACGAAATTGGACTGGCTGGGAATGACCGTGCATCCCATATCCCGCAGCTCGCGGGAAATCAGTTCCCGCCCCTCACGGGCAACGCGCAGGCTTTCTCGCCGGAATTCGTCATCCGCCAGCGCGGCCAGAGCCGCTTCCTCTGCGAGCACATTCAGCGAGAACGGCAGACGCACGCGCCACAGGTAATCGGCCAGCACCGCGGGCAGAATGGCGTAGCCGATACGCAACCCGGCCAGACCATAAATTTTGGAAAAAGTGCGCATGAGGACGACGTTGGGCAGGCGCTCAAGCCTCGACAGTAATGACTGCCCCTCGTCCGCAAACTCCATGTACGCCTCGTCCACCACCAGCAGGCAGGAGGAAGGGAGGGCGCCGGACAGCTCTTCCAGCAATTCGGGCGAGGCAAGGCGTCCGGAAGGATTATCCGGTGAGGTGACAAATACCAGCGTCGTATTTTCGTCCACCAGCTTCAGCATGGCGGCAAAGTCAAAATCAAAGTCATCTTTCAGCGGCGCGCGGCGCAGTTCCACTCCCGCCATTTTCGCCTGCGTGACGTACAAGCCGAAACAGGGAGAAAACGCCACAGCATTGTGCACCCCGGGCACGGCCCGCACCCTGAACAGCAGGTCAATGACTTCATCAGAGCCGTTACCCACAAAAATACGCTCCGGCCCGACATGGTAACGGGCAGCCAGAGCGCGCACCAGACGGGGATTCCCCGCCTGGGGATAACGGAACGAACGATCCAGCGCAGCAAGCATGGCCTTCCGGGCAGAAGGAGGCACCCCCAGAGAATTTTCATTGCTGGCAAGCTTGATCACCCGATTCAGGCCGTAGCGAAGGCGTATCTCCTCCATGCTCAACCCTGGTTCATATGCCTCGAATTCGGCCACTTCCGGCCGCACATCCGTGCAGGACGTAAAAGAAGCTTTCCCCTGCCCCGTATCCATTTGTTCTGTCATGCCGCAGTCCTGAAAATGGGGGCGCGTTCCGGCGCGGACAGAAGTCCGCGCCGGAACGCGCCCGGATTTGATGACACATCCTGCACGCAGGACGTGTGCCACCAGCGGTATTGCCGCCGCTGATGAAAAAGCGCAAAAATCCGCCGCCCGGCGGCGCGGCAAACCCGCGGCCTGCACCTGATTTTGGAGATTGCCGGCGTTATCGGCAATCCCGCCGCAGGGCGACAAACATTGGGAACAGCCTTAAAGCGACGTATGACGCCTTTGCCGTGCCCTATTTGGGCTCGTCTTGCATCAAATCGTCGGAAGGCCGGATAGTCAATACCGGGCGGGAGGAATTTTTGACCACCTTTTCAGCCACTGAGCCGAAGAGAATACGGTCAATACCCTTGCGTCCGTGGGTGCCCATGACAATCAGATCGGCATCTTCATTTTCCGCAAGGCTGAGAATTTCTTCCGCGGCATAGCCGACGACGACCTCGGCCTTCACCTGCACCTCGGGGAAGTGTTCAGTCACGAAATCAGTCATGGCCTTTTCCGCGCCGGACACAATTTCACCCACAAAGCTGTCGATGGTGTTGGGCGGAACATGGAACCCCGTATACTGGGTCAGCGTGGGAGCGGCGTACACGGCAACAATGCTCGCGCCGGACATCTTCGCCAGCATGGTCGCGTATTCCGCCACCAGCTTGCTGTGCTCGGAAAGGTCAAGAGCACATACGATTTTCTGCAGCTTCGCCATGTCATATCTCCTGCGTTTGGCCGGAGAGGCTGGAAAGCCCCGGGCCGATGAGTGTCGCCGGGAGGCGGGCGACAATCCGCGCCGATCCTGTCCGACGTTTATATAATAGGTCTTTTGGGCCGCGTAGACAAGCCCTGAGGCAAAGAGTACCCTACAGGCAGAAAATGCCGGATAAAAACACGGCATCGGGCGGAATTCTTTGCCTGCGTTTATTTTTAACAATTACAATTCAATGCATTATAGCATAGACATCTTTTTGGCATCTTTTTTGCTTGCAGAGAGATAAACAAGGGAGGCTCCATGAATATCAACACTGAACTGGAACGTCTTCGGGCGACGGAACAACTCCAGCGGGAAGCGGGAGGAGCGGCGGCGCAGTCCGCGCCTGCCGGAGATTTCGGAGCCCTTCTTGCGCAACATATGGAACGGGGAACAAGTTCCGGCCCTTCGCCCGACGCATTGCGCGCGCTTGGCGATCCCCTGCGCCTTGCCAACCTCGACGTGATGACGTTGGGCGACTTTGACGGCGCGGAGAAGAACGGAACCGACGACGGCCTTATGCAGGCCCTGACCGGAGGCCTGAACACGACGCTGAACAGCATCGATCGTTATGCTTCCATGCTGAGCGGCCGGAACGCCGACACGCTGAAGTCCGCCTACGGCGAACTTGATGCGCTGGATTCTTCCCTGGCCCAGCTGCGCAAGAATCTGGGCAGACTGCCCAAGGCCGAACCCGCGTTGGAAGGCATGATCAACGAGCTGGAAGTGCTCGCCGCCACCGAACGGATCAAGTTTGACCGGGGCGATTATTTGTAAGAATAAGGCTTGCCGGAAATCGGAATATACCCCGCTGTCACATGCCAGCGGGGTATATTTTTGGGTGCGCCCTGTGCGGTGCCAGCGCCATCAGCACGGTTCCGCAGCAGAGCCCTTCCGAAATAATGCTTGAGCGTTGGAGCGGAACTTTTTACACTCTTTTCTGAAATGACCCGAAGATTTGTCGTGCGTGAGGACGCAGAGCGGTTGGCAGAACATGACCGTTCTGAGGTGTTGAAAAAGCGGAATTGCATTGCGTTGATTCCGGTCTTTGCGCTGGCGTTTGTGTTGTGCAGGAGCGGAGAGCTGAGGTCGGATTCTTCCGTACTCCACAGCCCCGCGTTCGCGAAGGGAGTGGTATCTGAAACGGCGACGGAGAACTCCGGCAAACCTGGTGAAAGCGCGGAAAAAGAGACAGCGTCCGGGGAAGATTCGGTTGCAGGGCTGACCCCGGATAACGCGCCGCCGGAACTTTCCCGTATCGAACAAGAGGCGGCGGAAACGGTCGGGAAAGGCGAAAAAAAAGGATCTGCACCCGGAAAGGGCGGAGCGTGGGGGCCGCCCGCGAAAATACGACTCTTTGGCACGGTAGAGTTCCGGCAGTCCAATACCGCACTCCAGTCCTGGCAGAGCATGCTGAAGCGCAATGCCAAAAACCCGCTGTTTGTACCGGGCAGCAGGCTGAATTCCTCCACCACATGGGATCAGTTCAAGGCCAAGGCCGCGAAGCTCAACGGGCTGGACTTGCTGCGTCTGGTCAACAATTTTTGGAACAACTGGCCGTACCGGGAAGACCGTGATGTCTACAAGCAGTCGGACTACTGGGCCGCGCCCTGGGAATTTCGCAAAAACTCGGGCGATTGTGAAGATTACAGCATCGCCAAATATTTTACCCTGCGCGCACTGGGGGTGCCGAAGGAAAACATGCGAGTCGTCGTGCTTATGGAAACCATCCGTAACCTTCCTCATGCGGTGCTTGTGGTGTACCTGGGCGACGATGCCTATGTGCTCGACAACCTGAACAGACAGGTTCTGTCGCATTCACGCCTGAAGAGTTATGAGCCGCGGTTTTCCATTAATGAAGATTACCGGTGGGCGCATATGAAACCCAAGAAACAGTAGAGCATTAAAATGTAAGATGTGCCTGGCGTATTGGTATTGAACGTGTCAGGGCGCTTCCGGCGGATGTTCCGCGAGAATCCGCGCCGCATGAGGGAGCGCAGGGCGAATTTGTTCCCCGTATTGATGATTTCAGGCGCGAAATGTTGAAGGAGACAGACATGACCACAGCGACGAAGACGGTGAACAGGAGCGGACGAGTGGCGCTGCTTCTGGCCGCTTGCCTCATGGCGGGAGTTTTGGCCGTGACCTGGGTGGTTTGCGGCGTACGCTATGAAAAGGCCCGGAAGGATATTCTGGACGCCCGTCGTGCGGAGATGGGGTCCTGGGTGTCCGGCACGCGCGAGGCCGTCGAGCTTTGGGCAGACGGGGCGGAAAAGTTGGTGCAGCGGATCAGCTCGTCCGAGCTGTATCGCATGTTCGCTCAGGATGTGCAATCCCTGGGCAGTCAGGTAGAAGGTTCAATCAACGAGGCTGACCGCAAGGGTGTGGCCTTGCCGGAAGACGCTGCTTCTCTGGCCGAACAGGTGCCCTTCATGCGCGGGGCGTTGCTGGATTTCATGAATTATAACGGACTGTCCGATATGCGCATCGTCAACGGCAAGGGGCAAACGCTGCTGTCGGCCATGATGCAGCCTGCGCCTCTGGACGGAGAGGCCGCCGGCCTTGTCGGGCGGGCTGTGGGGAAGCACGAGTTTTTGTTCGGTTCCGTGCGCGCCGGGCAGAATGGACAGCAGCTTGACGTGGCGGATCCCATGTCGGCATTTCTGGCCGGAGGCGAAGAGGGCAAGACCGTGGCCGCCGTGTTTGCCCGTATTCCGGTGACGGGCAAGCTGGCCCAGTTTTTGGCCCGCGACCGGCAGGACGATGCCGGCCGTCCCTGGTTGCTTCAGCGTGCCGGAGACGGCTGGAACGTCCTTGGGGTGGACGCCGCGTCTTCCGACCCGGCTCTAACCCTGCCTCTGGATGACGCCGGAAATCTGGAATTCGGCCGCCGTACCAGCGTGGACGGCAAAAGTATCGTATATTCTCTCGGGACGCAGGTGTCCGGCCTGGAATGGGAAATTGTTCTGGAAACGCCGGCGGCTGTGGTTGACGCGCGCCTGCGCGGCATGGCCTGGATGATTTACGGTATCGGCGCGCTGGCTGCTGTGGGTGTGGTACTGGTTGCCGCGCTGTTATGGTGGATTCTGATCAGCCGCAGAAACGAAGCTCTGGCCCGGCATTTCCAGCAGCTGTATACGGTCATTGATCAGCAGAAGCGCCTTCTGGACAGCGTGAATGCCTCGCTGGAAGTGGGGCTGGCCATGTTCGATGCCGACGGCATGGTACAGGTATCCAATCGCGTGTTCTCCAGGATGACCACGAACGAGGAGGAGAATGCAGGCGGCACGGACTCCGGTGCAGGCGGTGTGTCCGATGCCACAGGGCGCACCCTGCTCAGCCTTTTTGACGTAAGGACGGGAGCTTCTCTGGTGGACGCCGTGCGCAAAGTGCTGGACTCCGGCAAGGCCGACACCATCGAGGTGCGCATACACGAAGGAGAGACGGCCGAGCGCTTGTTCCGAGTCAGCCTTTTTCCGCCGTACCTTCAGGAAGAGAGCGCCGTGACGGAGGCCAAACCCGGTGTGGTGGCCATTTTTCAGGATATCACCGAGTTCCGGCGTAACAGTGAACGCCGGCAGCGGCAGCAGGCCAATATCATTCTGGCGCTGGTACGGGCCATTGAAAGCGTGGATCCCTATCTGGCCGGGCATTCGCAGAAGGTTGCCGCGCTTGCTGATCAGGTGGGTGGCGCGCTGGGCATGGCCGGGCCTGCCAGGGAAGGTTTGCGCACCGCCGCCGCGCTTTCGCAAATCGGCAAGCTGTTCATCCCGCGCAACCTGCTGCACAAGACCGGACAACTGACGCCTGAAGAACGCGCGGAAATCATGCGCGCTCCGGAATATGCTTATGAGCTGCTGAAAGATATTGATTTCGGTCAACCCGTGGCAGAGGCTGTGCATGATATGTTTGAAAAGCTGGATGGAAGCGGGTATCCGCGCGGGTTGTCCGCAAACAGCATTGCGCCGGCTCCGCGCGTACTGGGCGTGGTGAATACCTTCTGCGCCATGGTCAGCCCGCGTTCCCACCGCGAAGGACTGCGTTATGAAGATGCCATGACCAGACTGCGGGACGACCCGAGCGTGGATTCTGCGGTTGTAGAGGCGCTGGACGCGGTACTGCGGACTCCGGAAGGCATGAGTTCGATTATGGGGAAGGCTCTGTAGCAGAATAGTGCCGCTGGCGCTGTGCGTGACGTGTGGCTTTGCCGCGGCATGGACGGCAGCGGATGTTGCCGCAAAGCGGCCCGTGTTCCACACGGGCGAAAGGCATGTATCCACGGCCGGTTCGCTTGCGCCGGGCTCCACTCCCGGCGGCGCGGCCGCAAAAATTCTTTGAGCGTGTAAACAACGAAAGCGTGCTACGCCGGTTTCAGTTTTTCTTCCAGGGTGGGGTCAATATCGGTTCGGAATGCGCCTTCACTGCGGTCGATACGCACCATGCCGGGAGCGGCCCCTTTCATCGGGTGAATATAGCGGGCGAGGGAATATTGGATTTCCGCTCCGGCCTCGTCTTTCAGGCGGCTTTTCAGTGCGGCCAGCGCCCCTGCCTCGCGCAGGGTGCGCTCCGGCACTTCCTGCCCGGCGTGATCGCGGCGGATGATCACATGGGCGCTGGGGCCGTCCGCCGTATGCAGCCAGTAGTCGTGGGGGGCGGCCAGTTTGAGGGCCAGTGCGTTGCCTCTGGTGTCTCTCCCGCGCAGGATCAAAAATCCGTCGCTGCTGCGAAAGGCCTGCACCTGTTTGGGGAGTTGGGCGGAAAAACGAGAGGGCTTGCCGCTTGTGGCCGCTTCTTCCTTTTCCGCCACCCGTGCGGCCTTGCCGGACAGGACGCCGGGGGTGCCCTTGAGTGCTCCACCTCCATGATGGGCCGGAGCAGCCGGGCCTGCTCCGCTGAGACTGGCGGCACTGCGCAGTATGGCATCGGCGGCGGCATTTTTTTCCGCTTGAATTGCGGCTCGCCGCCGGTTCAGATGTTCAAGCCCGCGTTTCCCCCGTGCGGCCTGGTGAAAAAGAGCGCTCATATTTTCGCGCACGGTCAGGCGAGGATCAAGCTTGAGTTCGCGGATGCCCTGTTCCGTTTCCAGTGTGACGGCAGAGGCCTTTTCTTCCTGCGCAAAGCGGTACAGCTGGGACTGGAGCAGCAGGGCGTCCTTCTGCCGGTCGCGCATGCCGTTCAGCCGCGCTTCTTCCCCATCCAGCTTTTCCAGCAGGCGGGACAGGCGTCTGACTTCCGCCTCATACGGGCGGGCGGCTTCCTGCCGGGCCTTTTCGCCGACGTTGCGGTACACGCTTCGTTCTCCGGCCAGAGCCAGCGCGGCCAGCGGGTCGTCCCACACGCGTTCCGTCCATGTACGTTCCCCGGTTCCGGCGAGTTTCGCCAGTCGGGCGGGGGGAAGGGGCCAGGCCGAGATTTCCAGCGGGCCGGCGCTGTTTTCATACATAAAAACATCGCCTCCGCCGAATTGCAGATCCGCCAGCAGCGCGGCGGCGTCCGCATCATCGAGCAGGGGGAGCGTACGCCGAAGCGCCGGAGTAATCACCGGCCATTCCCGCCACTCCTCGCCTTCGCACAGTTCCCGCAGGGACGCGCAAGGTTCGGGCCAGCGTGGTTCCTCAAAGGCGGGAGGCGCTTCAAACAGAAGGCGGGGGCCTTCGCGCAGATCCAGCAGCAGCCAGAGAGGGCCGTCGTCTCCTTCAACCTCAAGATACAGACGGCGCTCGGTCCAGTGCGCAGACGCGGAGCGGATGCGATGATCGTAAAGATGTTTGCGCAGACGCATGATCTGCGCCGGAGGGTGGGCATTGACGGTCAGCTTATGTTCACTGACAAAGAGCAGGGGAGATTTGCGTTCCGCCCGCAGGACAAGATGGCGTTTTTTTGCGGCCCGTTCACAGGAGGGGGAAGAAGAGAGAAAAGAAGTTCCGTAGAGGCCGAAAACAGTGACGCCCTGCCCCGGCTGGTAAATTTTTTCCAGTCTGATCCCGAGAAGGGTGGGAAGCAGGGCGTCACAAAAACGCCGGAAAAGGTGGGCGTCCATAAGATTGAAGCCGGAGCGTCAGCTGCCCTGCACGTCTTCGCCTTCTTCCTGGCGAGCCTTGCAGTTGACGCACAACGTGGTGACGGGGCGCGCCTTGAGGCGGGGGACGCCGATTTCTTCCCCACATTCCTCACAAATGCCGAATTCCCCGTCATCAATACGGGTCAGGGCCTCCTGAATTTTATGAATCAGCCGACGTTCCCGATCCCGAATGCGCAGGGTAAAGGCGCGATCGGATTCGGCGGTGGCGCGATCGGCGGGATCGGCAAAAGACGACGGAGATTCATTGAGTTCCTCAAGCGTCAATTCGCCCTTGTTCTGGGCGTCCGTCAGCATCTGCTGGAGCAGATTGCGGAAATAGGCGATTTCGTCAGCGGTCAAGAATCCTCCTCGCCGGGAAACCCGGCTATGGACTTACCAAAATTATATGGGGGAGCAATATACCGGAGAAGAATCAACCTGTAAAGTCATGATAAATAAAAGCTTTGCTCTATTATAGCGTAATATTGGGAATAACCTTGACCGCGCGAAGGCGCAAGCGATCCGGCCGTGGCTGCATGCCTTTGCGGCAACGGATGTTGCCGCTCACGCACAGCGCTATCAACATGGTGCTGTATTGAACTTTTGTTAGAATTTCCCCGCGCGGGCCGGATCATGCCCTGTCAGGTCAAGGGCTGTTTCCAGCTCCGCGAAGTCCGCGCAAAAACCGGGTGTGTCAAGATGGGGGTTGCGGTAGGGCAGGAAGGGAATGCCCGCGCCTGCCGCCGCATCTCTGTCGGTGGAGCTGTCGCCGACGAACAGCGTTTCATGTGCGGAAAGGCCCCATTCGCGCAGTATCTGAAAAGCGCCGTCCGGGTCGGGCTTGGGCAGAGCCCGCGCCACGGTGACGACAGGGTTGAAAAAGCCTTCAAAGCGGCAGTTTGCGATCACGTCGCCCATGCCGTCGCGGCGGTTGGTGTGCACTCCCATGCGGATGCCGAGAGCGCGGCAATGTTCCAGCAGTGCATGAATGCCTTCCGAGGGGCGGAGCATGGGCACAATGTCACGCCGGTAGGAGATGCGGCTGGTCACTTCGCGCAGGGCGGGCATGAGCGGAGCGGGGATAATGGCCTCAATCGCCTGTTGGGCCGTGCTCATCTGGACATAGTGTTCCTGTTCCGGCGTAAGAAGAGGAAGGCCAAGTTCGCGCCGGAGCAGGTTGTAGTAATGGATGTTTGCGGCTGCGGAGTCGATGATGACGCCGTCGCAATCAAAAATAACGCCCCTGGGGCGGCCGCCGCAGACGCCGGCAATCCAGGCGGCGAGTTCGTCTGCACGGAAGGCTTTACTGCCTGCTTCAGCATTTGGGATCATAGGCATTCCGAAGGGTTGGTGGTGTAGATCAACGCTCTGTTGCGGAAATGGTGTTGAACATATCCTTGACCGCCGGAGGCGCGAGCGTAGCGAGCTGTGGAAGACAAGCCGAAGGCCGCGCAGCGTTGCCGTCAGCGAGTCTTCGAGCGCGACGCCCCCGCCGCATGGTCATGCGGCATGGGGGGGGCACGGAGTGCGAGCGTAGCGTTTTCCGCACAAAACGCAAGCGAGAGCGAGTATCGGCAACGCCAGGCTCACGCTAACGCGTGGGGCACAGAAAGGTCAGGACGGGATCGTCCTCACGTTTCATGGCGGGTGCGGAAATACGGGTCAGACCATGAATCTGGCCGGGAACTGCGGAAAGCTGCGCGCGCAGGACGGAAAACCCGTTATCGGGCGCTTCCGCCGTCTGTTTCGCCGCGAGAGCAGGAAGGCGTTTTGCGGGGGAAATGCTTTCCAACGCGTCGGCCATGTCTCTATCCAGAACAAGAAACCGCAAATTGCATTCCTGGATTTCTCTGTCCAGCAGAGTGACAGCGGCCTCCAGCACGGCACGCCATGCTGTGGCAGTCGGGCGCTCGGCACGGTTTGAAATGTGGGGAGACGGGGCAGGGAATCCATCGCCGAGCAGACCGGCGAGCCTGCTTTGTTGCCGCGCCACGCTGCGGGTCAGTTCCGCCAGTTCCAGAGCCTGTTGTTCCTGCAGCCACGCCAGAAGCAGAGCGCGCTGGGCGTATTCCTGCTTCTGGCGCACGACAGATGGCGTGGCGGGAGAAGTTTCCCTGGAGGAAGAGGGGGCGTGCTCCGCCAGGCGGGCCAGCGCATCCTGTTCCGCCGGGCTGAGAACAGCATCGGAAGGCAGAAGGCTCTGCGCGGCCAGCGGCGTAAGCGCCAACCCGCGCGCTCCGTCGCGAGCGCTTTGTTCGAAGTCGGCCAGGCAGGCCGCCGCCTGAGCGGCAGACCACGGCAGTACGGGCGCATAGGCGTTGTCGGGCTTGCCGGGCAGGCCGGGCCACAGGGTGTGTATGCCTTCCGGCACATGCAGCCCCAGGGCGCGGGCATCTTCTTCAACAAGGGCGGGATGAAGGTGCGGCAACGCGATGACAAGCGCGGCGGAAGATCTGTGCGGCATAAAGGGCTCCGGGATGACGCGGATATACGGCGGGTATGGGTATGACGCGGCGGGGTGAAGCGGGCGCGGTACATGTGAACGCCAGTATACGTATTCGCTTCGGTTTGGGCAATGCGGCGCGCAGGAGTCCGGGACAGGGAAATCGTGGGAACTTGATGTTTCGACGCGCTCTGTCTATACTTTCAATTTAGGCTTGCAGGAACGGCGCGCGTGCGCCCTGCCCGAGAAGCCGGTCATTCTGCCGCTGCCGAACGGCAGCGTCGTTTCCCGGAGTGTCCCATGAAACGTATTTCTTCTTTGGCCGTCGCCCTGGCGCTGGCGCTTGGTCTGTCCGGCGCGGCTTTTGCCGCGCCTCTGGTCGTGGCTCACGACACCAACTTCAAGCCTTTCGAGTTCAAGGACGAAAGCGGCAAGTACACCGGCTTTGACATTGAACTGTGGGATGCGCTGGCCAAGCGCGCCGGGCTTGAGTACAAGTTCCAGCCCATGGATTTCAACGGGATCATCCCCGGCCTTCAGACCGGCAACATTGACGCCGCCGTGGCCGCCATGACCATCAGCCCCCAGCGCCTGGAAGTGGTGGACATGTCCGAGCCCTATTACGATACCGGCATCATGATCGCCGTACGCGCGGAAGACGCGGACAAGGTGAAGAGCCTGGATGATCTGGCGGGCAAGGTCATTGCCACCAAGACCGGCACGTCTTCCGCCGACTATATCCGCACCAAGTTCGCGGGCAAGGCCAAGGAAGTGAAGCTGTTCCCCAACAACGACAACATGTACCTTGAATTGCTCAGCGGCGGCGCGGACGGCGTGTTCTTTGACGAATCCGTGGTGCGTGACTTTGCCAAGGCTTCCGAAGGCAAGATTCTTGTGGTCGGCCCTCTGTATGAAGGCCAGTCTTATGGCGTGGGCTTCCCCAAGGACAGCAAGATTGTCGGCCCCATTAACGAAGCGCTCAAGGCCATGAAGGCCGACGGCAGTTACAAGGCGTTGTATGTCAAGTGGTTCGGCTCTGAACCCGTGACGAAGCAGTGATTGTTCCGCCGCCCCGCTTCCGTACAAAAAGGGAGGGGGCGGCGTGAAGCTCCTGCGCAGTCGTGAAAGCTGCGGGCCGGAACATAGGGTTCCGCCGGCAACTACCTTTGAGTCCACTATACGTTACAGGCGGTGCCAATGGCCTTTAATTTCCGTCCCGAAGTCATTGTCGAATCCCTGCCGCTGCTGGTGAAAGGGCTGGAAATGACCCTGTTGATTACTGTGGGAGGGCTGGCTCTCGGGCTGATCCTCGGCGTGATGACGGGGTTGATCAACACGGGACGCAATCGCGCCCTGCGGGCTGTGGCCGTGGGGTATATTGAGCTGATACGCGGCACGCCGCTTATTGTTCAGGTCATGTTTCTGTATTTCGGTCTGCCGCTTGCGCTGGGCATGCGAATTCCGCCTTTGACGGCGGGAATTGTCGCCATCGGCATCAACGCCGGGGCCTATATTGCCGAAATTGTGCGCGGTGCGATTTTGTCCATTGATGCCGGGCAGTCGGAAGCCGCGCGCTCCACCGGGCTCAGCGCGGCACAAACCATGTTTTACGTCATCTGGCCGCAGGCCTTCCGGCGCATGATCCCCCCGCTGGGGAACCAGTTTATCATTTCCCTCAAGGATACTTCGTTGCTCACGGTTATCGGTGTGGCCGAACTGACCAGGCAGGGGCAGGAAATCGTGGCCATTAACTTCCGTTCCTTTGAAGTGTGGCTGGCCGTGGCGATTCTTTATCTTGTGGTGACGCTTTCCCTGTCCTGGGTACTGCGCCGTATAGAACGCCGCCTGACCTCCCGCGTGGTGCGCAGAAGCCACGCGCACTAGAGCATGTTGTCATTGAAATGCTCTCGGAGTCGAGCAGAGCGAGGCTCCGGCGGAGGCCTGAAACCTGCGCGCCAGAACACAGGATACAGGATACTGGCTGGTAGATACTTTCAATCGCAAAATGCTCTAATGCCGCAGGCGGCTTGCTCGATTCCGCCAGGTTCACATCCTCCGGAAACTGTCTTCCAAAAGCGGATATTCGGCGCTTTGCCACAGGAGAACGCGCACCGCAAGACAAGGAGAAGCGAGCATACCCTTCGCGCGGGCTATTCACCCAGCAGGGCGCGCAGGGGAGCTTCCTCCTGTGTCAGAAAATTCGCCTCGTTCGTACGGACGATATCCGGCTGATCCGCCAGTTCCGGACATCGGCCGCGCAGTTCGGCCCGAAGTCGCAGAAGGCGTTCGTTCCGCTCGCGCGGGGGAAGAAGCGCCGCGCGCAGGGAGTCTGCGGCACTGCGCCGCAGATCCGCAAGACCGAGTTCCCCGGCCAGACGGAAGATATGCGCACACGGTGCCGGGCTGGTATCAAAATGCAGCGCCCGTATGGCAAGTTCCAGAGCATGCCGGGGATTTTCCGCATGGGAAATGAGCCAGTGGCGTCCTTTCAACCAGAGCGGATATTCCCTGAGCAGCGCGGCCACTTCCGCCGGGGAGGGCCGCTTTTTCAGCTCCCTGTCCAGGCGGGCTTCCTGCCGGAGAGATAGGGCGGGCTGCCAGGTGAGCCATGAGGTAAGACGAAGCTCGTAGCCGTCTTCAAGCAGGTAAAGATGTTCATCCGGAACCAGACAGGATGAAGCTTCGCGCGCGGCCAGGATTTGGCGGTTGTGCTCCTCGTGCAGCTTCCGCCCAGGCGTGGAACCGCAGAAATGCCAGACAACGGATTCCGGGACAAAGGCCGCGCTCCGGCGTCCTTTTCCCCTTTCAAGCGCGCGGCGGACAAGGCGGGCGCAGAGCTCCACATCTTCAAAACCGTTCCGGAACTCCTCGTCAAAGGCTCCGGCTTCGAGAAAGTCGGCGCGGCGCATGACAAGGCCGGCGGCCGTCACAATATCAAAGCGCCGGGCGCGGCGTGTGACCGCGTGATCGGCAGGCCAGTATTCATAGAGATGACGCGCGCGCATATCCGGCCTGAGTGTGACCCCGATATGCTGAATTTCTCCCTTCTCACGCCATTGCGGAGATACGCGGGCATCGGCGGGAAGGCCGCGGGGCGGGTAGAGCAGAAGGGGGCTTGCCATCAGCAGGGAATCATCCTGTTCCAGGGCATTCAGCAGAGGAGGCAGCCAGGACGGGGCAGGCTGGGTGTCGTTGTTCAGAAAGCATATGTAGCGGCCTTGCGCTTCCCGCGCGCCGAGGTTGCAGGCTCCGGCAAAATTGAGATTGCGCGGCGGCGCGAACAGGCGTCCTGCGCTTCCGAAATATTCCGCGAGGTGCCGGGCAAGGCGTTCCCCTTCGGCAGGAAAGTCCCGCGCGCCGTTGTTAATCAGCAGAATTTCGAGGGCGGCCTGACGTTCACCGCAGGAAGCGCCGTGCAGAAGGGAGGAAGATTCCCGCGAAGCGGCCAGAGCTTCCAGACAGCGCAGAGTCATGTCTGTCTGTCCGTACACAGGAATGATAATGGATGCGAGCATGAAAGAACCTGCCGGGAATGAGGGCCATCCGATGCGCACACTGTTCCATAAAATCACAAAAAGGAAAAGATACCCCGCAGGCGAAGGACGTCTTGCCCTGCCCTGCTCCGGGAAGTTCCGGCAAAAAGTTCAGTCAAACCGCTCGCGAAACTCCATCCCTAAAAAAATATCTCCATCATTCGGTCCACGAATGGTGGAGGCGTTCGTTGTGAAGGGGGCATCTCGTCCGGGACGCTATACATCTTTCAACTCTTCTGTTATCTGTCTGAAAAATCTCTCACTCCAGATATCCAAAACAGCCTTATTTTTTATGAACGGAATAACGTCTGCCTTTGCCTGTTCAAAATCAACATTGCTGAATTTTTCATTGAGGAGAGCCTTTATCTTTTTAAGAGGAAGAGTTTCATCCTCGTCGATATACGCGGTCTGAAGAAGACGTTCTCGAAGATGCTTCTGGTTTACTGCTGATCCTTTGGCAAGATAGAAAACATAATCATACAGGTCTCTGCCCTTCACACGGTTCTGCCATGATCGGCAGATGACAGCATGAATTTTCCCCGCAAAAAGGGACGGTACATCATAAAGCTGAACTTCATAAGGAGAAGGCCGCAAACGATACTTCCGCTCAAAACTCGCATACCTCGGAGGATTCACATCCACCTCAAACTTGATTTTGATCAGCTCTGTTCGAGGAACAGTTCCGGCACGTTTTTCATCAGGGTAAAACATCAGCAGGTGTTCTTTAGTATTTGCCTTGAGGAAGGCTGAGCGGATAGTGGACTGTTGAGTTTTTTCCTTTTCTGAGATGCTTACAGTAAACCCGAAGGATTTGACCTCCTTCTCAAGGACAGGGAAGAAAGAAGCAAGATCAAATTCCCTGTCTTCCTTGAGGAGAGAAAAATCCAGATATTCTGAAAATCTGTCCAGCCCGTAGAAAATTCTCAGAGCGGTACCGCCATAAAATGCGGCATGTTTGAAGAAACCCGCACAGAACGATTTCCTGCATGATCTCTTTTATGGCATTGCACCTGTCATAAAGATTTACCGCCTCATAATTTTTCAACATTTCTTCAATAATTGTGTTCATTGCAGCGCCTCCGCGCAAATCTGTTCAGCAGCTTTAAATTAGTAGTATGATATTCATCTGAAAGGGAAACAAGAGTATCAAAGTCCAGCTTGTCATATTGTTCTAAATCAATACGCAAATCTTCAAATAAAAGCTTTTGCAGCTCCTTTTGATTCTTGACGGGAGGAAGCGCATACAACTGATCACAGAGAGCTTTTTCAGGAGAAGCAATCTGAAAATAGTAGTCCCCTTCGTGTTTCAGTCGGATCTCCAACGGATATACCGAGGGCGGCACATCGCGGTAACTGAATGAACCGAAAGGGGTTTCGTACATTTTTTTCTTTTTCTTGTCGTATGTCGCAGAGGTAAATGTATAAACGGCTTCAGGAATCATCCCGTAAAAACTGAGAGCGAATTCAAATGACAAATAGGAAGGCCCATAGATACTTCCGGCCAGCAGATACCCCGGCACAGAGCTGTCATCTTCGTATAAGCCTTTAACGATGGGGATAAGCTCTCCACTCTTGACCTTTCGGTTTAATTTATGAGCCGGCCACGCATAGAGCTGTCCCAACTCGTGAAGCAGCATGGCTGTCGTTTTTATCATATTTTCACCTTATAGTAATATTTTGTTCCATTATCTGGTGAAAATCAAGAATGAATAAAAGATAGCTGTGTTGCGAAATCGTGTTGAGGGCGCTACGAGGGAGTACCGTTCTTTCGGAAGATACGCCAGTGTTCAGAAAATTTCTGAACACGCGCCGGATCGGCATAACGATAGCCCCTGGAAAGAAAGACGTACTCATCAGGAGGAAGCTCCTCCGGGTCGGCAAAGACAGCGGCTTTATCCGGGCCGCAGGTATAGACAGTGGAATCATTGAAAAATTTCAGCCGGATATAGCGTCCGTCTCTGCTGAAGGTCTGTATATCGGCGGTTCTGTCTTTCCCTTTGAAAAGAATAAGGTATCTGTTGATGTCGGCCAATGTTTTTCTCCCGGCATGGAGTACATGCCTCTCTTCTGTCGGAATAAACGCCAAGCATTTCATGCACTGTTCCATAACATCATGACAAGAAAAAGATACCCCCGCAGGCGAAAGGCGGCTCGCCGTGCCCGGCTCCGGGAGCGGGGCCGGCATGAAACGCTTGGCAGTCAGACATGAAAAAACGGGCCGCTCTTCAGAAAGAACGGCCCATGAGGCTGCTGATAAAGTCAACAGCCCCGAAAATTGTGCGCAGGTCGCGGCTTGGCCGCGCCGTAAAGCGCGCGATTTTCGGGGCGCTTCAGTCAAGCCGCAAAGCGGCTTGACGGCGCAAACCCCGCTTCGCGGGGTTTGTCGTCAGTCTGCCATTGTCGTCAGGCAATGGCAGAGAGGGTTATATGCCGGAAGCGACCAGGTAGCCCGCCACCAGACCCACGGGAATGCCGTAGAGCAGGAAGGGGGCGAAGGTGCGGCGCAGGATCGAGCCTTCGTGGCCGATCATGCCGAGCACCGCGCATACGGACACGATGTTGTGGATGCAGATCATGTTGCCCATGGCACCGCCCACGCCCTGCGCCGCCAGAATCACATAATGGGCAAGGGGCGAGAAGTTGAGGGCATTGGCCACATCCCACTGGAAGTTGGCGAAGAGCATGTCGGAGACCGTGTTGGAGCCGGTGATGAACGCGCCCAGGCCGCCCGCGTAGGAAGCCAGATAGGGCCAGGCGTTGCCGGTAAGGGCCGCCATGAACTGGGCCATGGCCATGGGCATGGAGGGCAGGCCAGCGTCATTGACGCCCGAGCCCTTGAGCACGGAAACCAGCGCCACCGCGGAGATCAGGGCGATGGTGGGGGCCTTCATCTTCTTGAAGGCCGTGAGCCAGGCCGCGCTCACCTTGGAAGGTTGCATGGTGTGCAGGCCGATGGTGATGATGGCCACGAGGATGAAGGGAATGGTGCCGGGCAGGTTGAGCAGGGCAAGGCTTGCGCCCACGCCCTGCTGACCGAGGATATTGCTCGCGCCCACCACGCCCCAGGTGGTGACGATGGGCTTGAGGCCGAAGGCGGGCACCCGGGTGAGCACCAGCAGCAGGCCGCACAGCACATAGGGCATCCAGGCGCGCATCTGGCTCATGTGATCCCGGAAATCAGTGGCGTCGCTGGCCTTGATTTCACCGCTCCAGTCGGCATCCCATTCAGCGGAAGGCGAGAACTGCCATACGCCGTCCTTGGGGATGCAGAAACCCTTCCTGGTCAGGAAAACCAGCACGCCGAGCCCGAGCAGGCCGCCCACCATGGAGGGCAGTTCCGGGCCGACGAGCCAGGCGAGGATGAGGTAGGGCACGACAAAGCAGACGGAGGCCATAAGGCAGTACTTCCATGCGCGGAAGCCTTCGGCCCAGGATTTGTTCTTGCCGAAGAAGCGGGTCATGAAGCCCAGCATGAAGATAGGCAGGATGAAAGCCATGGGCAGATGCATCAGGGTGACAAATTCCCCGATGGTTTTGTAGAACAAGGAGGGATCGCTGAAACCGAGGGCGGCCATGCCGAGCGTTTCCACGGATTTGAAACCCTGAAGCACCGGGGTGCCCACCGCGCCGAAGGTCACGGGCACGCTGTTAAATACCAGGCAGATGACGGCGGCGCAGAGCGGGGGAAAACCGAGGCCAAGCAGCAGAGGGGCGGCCAGAGCGGCCGGAGTGCCGAAACCCGCCGCGCCTTCGATAAAGGCCGCGAACATGAAACCGATGATGATGGCCTGGAGGCGGCGGTCAGGGCTGATGCGTTTCATGCCCGCCTGGATGGTTTCCATGCCCCCGCTGTATTCCAGCGTATAATAGATGAGGAGTGCGCCGAATACGATGATCAGCACACCGAAGGCGGTGATGGTGCCTTCAAGACACAGGGCCAGCAGGCGCAGAGGAGACTGGCCCCAAATTGCGGCGGCGAGGATGAGCCCGGAAAGCAGGGAGAGCGGCATGGCCCGGGTGGATGGCCAGCGAAGTCCGGCCATAAGCACGAGAGCGACGAGGATGGGGACAAAGGCGAAAAGCGCCAAAAGACCAATCGACATGGATTCTCCTCCGGTAAAAAAATACTCAATCGTGCGGCAATGCCGCAGCCCGGGCCGGAACGCCTTCCGGCACGCTGTCACTGGCGGCAAACCCCGCTTTGCGGAATGTGCGCCGCGTGAGCCGCAAGGCGGCTTGACCGAAAGGCATGAAAATCGCTCGCGTTACGGCGCGGCATCCTCAGCCGTTGGCGCGAAACGCCCTACGGATGAAGAGAGCAGAAATACGCGCGATCTGCTCGCAATTTTCGAGGCTGCTAAAAAGTCGGCAGCCCGGATAGAACGCCTTTCGGCATTCCGTCTGAGCCGGGCCGCCCCTGAAAAGAGGGCGGCCCGGCGGGGCGAACCCGCATGGTGCGGGAGGCGCGTCTATTTTTTTATGTTTTCAGCGAGCAGTTCCGCAATATGCGAAACCTTGACGTCCAGGTTCTGCTTTTCCGCGCCGCCGCGGATTTGCATGACGCAGCCGGGGCAGTCCATCACCACGCGGGAAGCCCCGGTTTCCTTGATGTTGTTCAGCTTTTTGTCGAGCAGTTGTGCGGAGATTTCCGGGAACTTCATGGAGTAGGTTCCGCCGAAGCCGCAGCATACTTCCTCTTCGTTGCAGGGCACATAGTCCGCCGCGTCCGCGATGAGGGCGCGGGGGGCTTCCTTCACGCCAAGGCCGCGGCAGATATGGCAGGCCGCGTGGTAGGTGGTCTTCTCTCCAGAGTTGTTGAAGTCTTCAGGCTTGAGGCCGAGCACATCATGCACGAAGGAGCTGAAGTCCGTCACCTTGTCCGCAAAGGCCCGCGCCTTGAAGAGCAGCGGGTCGCCCAGCAGAAGATCCGGGTAGCTGTGCTTGAGGTGAGAGGCGCAGCTGGCGCACAGGGTGATGATCGCGTCGTAATTTCCGGCACTGAAAGCTTCCACGTTCTGGCGGGCCACTTCTTTGGAGGTCGGGCGCTGGCCCATCATTTCCAGGGGCAGGCCGCAGCAGGTCTGGGCTTCGGGGTAGTCCACGGCCACGCCGTGCGCGGCCAGCACCTTCACCGCCGCTTCTAGCTGTTCGGGGTAAACGAAGTCCTGCGCGCAGCCGCCGAAGATGGCAACGCGGTATTTGGGGGTTTCCACCCGGGGCGACAGCGCGGGCCAGCGGTCGCGGAAGGACTTGTCCGCAATGGCGGGCAGCGCCTTGAAGCCGTGCTTGCCCAGGAACATGGCGGGCAAATGGCGCTGGAACTGCGTACCGCGGGTGAACGGCTTCTGAGCGAAAGCCGCGTATTTGAGCAGGCGGTGGAAGAGTTTGCGGTTTTTCATCACCGAGGAGAGCAGCCCCATGGGCAGGGGATTGCCTTCTTCTTCCGTGAGGCGGCTGCGGATTTCCCGCAGCAGACGGGGCAGATCGATGCCGCCCGCGCATACGCTTTTGCAGGATTCGCAGCCCACGCAGTTCTGGCAGAGTACCTTGGCCTTGTCATGTCCGTGGAAGAAATAGGTCAGGATGAGGCCGATGGCTCCAATGTAGATATAGCCCATCTTGTGTCCGCCCACCAGACGGAACACCGGGCAGACGTTGGCGCAGGCTCCGCAGCGTACGCAGCGGAAAATCTGCGAGAACAGCGGATCCTTGGCGATTTCACTGCGGCCGTTGTCGACAAAGACCACATGCATGATTTTTTTGCCGTCGGGGTTGGCCTGGCATTCTCCCGCGCCGTCCATGAGCGTGACATAGGAAGTCAGGCGCTGGGCCGTGGCGTTGCGCGGCAGCACCTGAAGCGCGGTGAGCGCCACGTCGAGGGTGGGCACCAGTTTGTCCAGGCCGGCAATGGCCACATGCACGCGGGGCAGGGTGGTCACCATGCGGGCGTTGCCTTCGTTGGTCACGGTGGAAACCGCGCCGTTTTCCGCAATGGCGAAGTTGCATCCGCTCACGCCCATGTCGGCGGCGATGAACTTGCGGCGCAGTTGTACGCGGGCCACCTTGACCAGACGCTGAATGTCCTCCGCGTCCTGCTTCACGCCGGTTTCCCTGGTGAAGTCTTCAGCCACCTGATAGCGGGAAAGGTGAATGGCGGGCATGACCATGTGGGAGGGGCCTTCATGGCGCAGCTGGATGATCCATTCCCCCAGGTCGGTTTCATCCACGATCAGCCCCTCTTTTTCCAGATAGGGGTTGAGCTGGATTTCCTCGGCCGTCATGGATTTGGACTTGACTACCCGCTTGACGTCATTTTCCTTGGCGATGCGGGCGATGATGGCGTTGGCTTCCTCCGCCGTGGCCGCGCGGTGGACATGTACCCCGCGTTTTTCCGCCTGTTCCTTGAACTGTTGGTACAGCTCTTCCATGTGCTTGCAGGCGTCGTCCTTGGCGTCGGCAATCTGCGCGATCAGGCCGCGCTCGTCCACTTCCTTGAAGATGGTTTCGCGGTTGGCGCGGTAGGCCACGGCAAAGGTGTCCAGCGTATTGCGCAGGAACTTGTCTTCCAGGGCCTCGCCAAGCTGCTTGTGATATTCCGAGTAGTTTTTCGGCGCGCTATGCATGACCTAGGCCTCCAATAGGATAATGTGCAGTTCCAGCGGGCCGTGTACGCCCACGGCGGCGACGCGTTCAATGTCCGCCGTGCGGCTGGGGCCGGTAATGAACGTGGTGTAGGTGGGAGTGCCGTCGCCCATGCGCGCGCGGAGCTTTTCGGCAATGGCGGGCAGGTGGGGATAGATTTCCGACTTCTTGAGGGCGATGACGTTGATTTCCGCAATCATGCCCGCCAGACGGCCTTCCTCGGAGTCGGTATTGACCATGCAGGTGCCGCTGGCCGCCACGCCGAGTTCCGCCACGGAAAAGCCCACGTCAATGCCGGACAAATGCTTGCGCAATCCGCTGCGGATGCAGGAGAAGCCCTGCGCCTCACAGGCAGAGGCAAGTTTTGCGAAGTCTTCATCGTCAAGGCCGGGAGCGGCCACAATGCGTTTCACACGGGTGGGGACGCCATTGGGGCCCAGAGGGCCTTTTTCGGCATCAGGCTCGTCGGCCAGCATTTCGCAGGGAGCTTTGCTTTCGCATACCTCGACCACATAGCGCAGTGCCGCATCAAAATCGGCTGCTTCACGCACCACGGCGTTGACCGCTTCGGCCTTGGCCCTGAAGTCGTCCACAAGGGCCTGGTTGATTGAGGGCATATATTCCTCCGGAGAAGGTATTATTTCAGGGTTTCCGCGTAGATTTCCACGGGGTGCTTCACCACCACGTCATCGTGGTTGTGCGAGAGCACGTCCTCAAGCTGCATCATGCAGGCCGGGCAGCCCGTGGCCACGACCTTGGCACCGGAAGCGGCCACGTTATCGCGTTTGCGCTGGCCGATCTTGCGGGAATAGTCGTAGTGGAACAGGTTGAAGGAACCGCCGCAGCCGCAGCAGCGGTCGGCTTCGCGCATTTCCGTCAGCTTGTAGGCGGGGTTGGCGGAAAGCACGGTGCGCGGCTGTTCGGATACCCCCAGCGCCTTCTTCAGGTGGCAGGGGTCATGGTAGGTGACGGCAACGGCATTTTCCGCCGGCACGGCCGTTTCCACCTTGAGCACATCCACCAGGAATTGATTGATGTCCATAGTCTTGGCGGCGAGATCGTCGGCCAGCTTCTGCATACCCGCGCCAAGCCGGTCGGCGTACATGGGCCAGTATTCCTTGATTGTGGCCGTACAGGAACCGCAGGGCGTGACCAGGTAATCGAAGTTGCCCCGTTCCAGCTGCTCAAGGCTGACCTTCATCTGCGCGACCATACCCTTGGCATCTCCGGAAGAGAGCGCGGGAATGCCGCAGCAGGCCAGCCCTTTGGGCATGAACACCGCCACGTTATGATGTTTCAGCACCTTGAGGCAGGCTTCGGCCATATCCACATACATCTTGTCGCCCATACAGCCGGGGTAAAAGGCGACCTTGAGGCCTCCGGCGGCGCGCGGCTCGTCTATATGTCCGTAGCGGGCGTGCAGGGGTCTGACCGCCATTTTACGGATATGCCGGTCACCCAGCATGAAGTTGAGCATGGGGGCGCAGGCGGTGTTCTGGGCGTCCTTGTTCTTTTTGAACATCACGGCCTGGGCGGGCGCGCCCATGCGCATGGCAAGGTTGAACAGGGCCGGGCGGGTCAGCAAGCCCCGGAAGATAACCTTCTTGACCGGGGAAAGGCCGATGTATTCATACACCAGCTCGCGCGCGGCCAGAAACACGTCCATGATTTTCACGCCGGAGGGACAGGCCGCCTCGCAGGAGCCGCACAACAGGCAGCGCCCCAGCTTGTCGGCCACGGCCTCGGGGTCGCGGATCATTTCATGGGCGAGGTTGTTCACCAAGGCCAGCTTGCCCCGCGCCACATCGGCTTCCATCATGGTCGCGCCGAACATGGGGCAGACCTGCTGGCAAAAGCCGCATTTCATGCAGGCAATAATACGGTCGTCCAGCGCCATGAGACGCCTGGCGAGAGATTGCAGATCGTTCATGCCGCGCCTTCCTTAAATGCCCACCAGCTTGGTGGGATTGAGCAGCCCCTTGGGGTCGAGAGCGTGGCGCAGACGCTGGGAGAAGAGTATGGTGCCGCGTGAGGTTTCCTTTTCCATCCACTTGGCCTTGGCCGTGCCGATACCGTGCTCGCCGGACAGGGTGCCCTGAAGCTTGAGAGCCACATCGAACATTTCGTCCACGGCTTCTTCCACGCGGTGGAATTCTTCCTTGTCGCGCTTGTCGCAGAGGAAGGTGGGATGCAGATTGCCGTCGCCGGCGTGGCCGAAGGTGCCTATTTCCAGGCGGTATTTGGCCGCGATTTCGTTGATCGCCTTCATCATGGCAGGTATTTGGGAGCGCGGCACAGTGGCGTCTTCCAGCACAGTGGTGGGTTTGCAGCGGGCCAGCACCGGCAGAGCCATGCGGCGGGCTTCCCACAGCTTGTTCTTTTCCGCCGCGTCTTTGGCCACATGGACGGCAGTGGCCTTGTTTTCCCTGAGCACCTTTTCCACGACCACGGCCTCGTCTTCAACCTGCGCGGGGTGCCCGTCCACTTCAATAAGCAGAATGGCGGCGGCGTCGCGGGGCAGACCGGCCCTGGTGAAATCATCCACGCGGACGATGGTGTTGTTGTCGAGAAATTCCAGCGTGCAGGGGACGATGTGGGCGGCGATGATGTCCGCCACGGCTTCGGCGGCATTCTGGATATCGTCAAACACGGCCATGATGGCCTTGGAGGCCTTGGGCGGCGGCACGAGCTTGAGCACGGCCTGGGAAATAACGCCCAGCGTGCCTTCGGACTGCACCATCATGCCGCCGAGGTTATAGCCGGTGACGCACTTTACCGTGCGGGAGCCGGATTTCACCAGCGCGCCGGTGGCGTCGAAAAATTCGATGCCCATGAGATAATCTTTGGTAACGCCGTATTTCAGACCGCGCAGGCCGCCGGCGTTTTCCGCAATGTTGCCGCCGATGGTGGACACGCTCTGCGAGCCGGGGTCGGGCGGATAAAGAAGATTCTTCCCGGCCACGGCGTTGGCGAAGTCGGCCGTGACCACGCCGCATTCCACCACGGCGTAAAGATCGCTTTCGTTGATTTCAATGATACGGTTCAGGCCGTTGGTCAGAATGACCACGGTATCGCTTTTGTCCGGAATGGTGCCGCCGGACAGGTTGGTGCCCGCGCCGCGCACGGTCATGGGAATGCCGTTTTCATACAGCTTGCTTACGCACTGGCCGAGCTGTTCTGTTGTGGTCGGGCGTACCACAAAGGCCGGAACCACGGGATTGAGTACGGCGGAATCGTAGGAGTAGCTCTGGCAGTCCGCCTCGGAGCTGAACACGTTTTCCTTGCCGAGCAATTGTTCAAATTCCTTGATGAGAGCCTGACTTGCCATGCTGCCTCCTTGAGCGATGTAAAAAAGTCGGGCGAGAACGCCAAAAACGGAGCGACGGAGTTTCGTTATATTTTCAGCAATCTTCTAATTATCTGCGAGATTTCATTCAAAAAGGCAAGGAATAATTTTACTTCATTGAATGCACAAACAATATAATCATTGAGTGAACAAGCAATTATTGAGCGAAACTGTTTGAAATAGAGAGAAAATACGGCTTTTTTTTCTTGATATGGCATATAACAAGCGGAGCGCATTTTTGAGAAAAATTACGCAAAGACTGGCGTTGCCGTACCCCGAGAAGCAGCGCGCGCCAGCGTGCATGGAGGCCGACGCCGAACAGAGCGGAACGAACGGCCCTATGCGTCTATGCGCTTGCAGCCGGGGCCATGCAGTGCGCTGACGCCGCCTGTTCCCCGCGTGAGTTCAATTCGGGTGCCGATGCGGTCACGCAGGGCGGCCACATGGGAGATGACGCCGATGATTTTGCCGTCCTGCCGCAGAGCGCCCAGAGTATCCAGCGCCACGTCCAGGGCTTCGGCGTCCAGCGTGCCGAAGCCTTCATCCAGAAACAGGGAATCCACGCGGATTTTCCGGCCAGCCAGGCGGGAAAGGCCGAGAGCAAGGGCCAGACTGACCAGAAAGCTTTCTCCGCCGGAAAGATTTTTGGTCGTGCGGACTTCTCCCGCCTGCCAATGATCTTTGCCCGCCAGTTCCAGACTTGCCCCCTCGCCGTCCGCTGCGGGCATGCGCAACAGAGTGTACCGATCCGTCATGCGGGCCAGTTGGCGGTTCGCCAGCGTGATGACCGCGTCAAAGGTCAGCCCCTGGGCGAAATTGCGGAACCGCGCCCCGTCGTAGGAGCCGATGAGATCGTGCAGATCCTGCCAGCGGCGGCATTCGGCTTCCTGCCGGTGCAGGGCCCGGCTTTTTTCCCCCCATTCGCGAACCAGCCGCGCGTCGGCTTCCAGGCGCTGATCCAGTATGCCGATCTCGCGTTGGAGCGCCGTGCGCGTGGAGAGCACGTCATTCAGGCGGGCGGAGAAAGCATCCTTTTGCTGTTCGTCGCGGGCGGCGTTTTCCGCTGTTTGGCCTGCTGCGCCCGGCACGGCGAGCGGCGCGGGCATGGCGTCATCCAGCGCTGCATAACGCGCCGTCAGTACCTCCCGTTGTGAGGCAAGGCTGGTTTTTTCCTCATCCAGGGCCTGTTCTTCGCGGCGCAGGCGTTCCCGCTCCTCTTCGGCCAGGCGCGAAGCGAGGAAAACACGTTCGGCCTCCTGCGGGGATTCGGTGTTGTTTTTCCTGGCAAAACCTTTTCGGCGCAGCAAAGCGGCAAAGTCAGGCTCCCGTTCCTGCAGCATTGCGTTCAGCTCCTTCAGGCGCTGTTCCCCTTCCCGCAGGCGGGCCGATGCGGCTTCCTTCGCGCGTTCGGTTCCCTCTTTTGTCTGGATGGCCTGGCGAACGGCGTTTTCCGCTGTGCGCAGGGCATGTTCCCTGCGCGCCTCGGCTTCGTCAGCTCCTGACGCGTCGCCGTCCAGTGCGTGTAATGTTTCACGGCGGCGCGTTTCCAACGCGCGTTGTTCGTCTCCGGCTTCGGCCAGTTTTTGGGACGCACTGCGCAGGGTTTGCTCGTCGGCGCGCAGCTGTTCTTCCCGTTTTTCCCGCGCGGCGCTCTGCTTTTCCACTTCCCGATCCAGGGCGCGCGCTTCGTCGCGCAGACGCTCGCGGCGTTCACGGCGGGCTTCCAGGGTGCGGAGAATCTCCGCGTCGGTCAAATCGGTCGCCAAGGTGAAAGGCGTCAGCGCGTCACGCCAGGCGCGCTCCGCCGAATCGCGCGCGCTGTTTCGTTCCTGCGCGTTTTGTTCGGCCCGTTCTTCCGCCGCCCTGATCAATGCGGCTGTTCCTTCGCTTCGCTCCGCATCAACACGCGCGGAGGTCAGGGCATCCCCGGTTTCCTGCACTGCGCGGCGCAGATCGCGGCAGCGTTCTTCCGTTGCGCTCAGTTCCCGATTTCGCTGTTCCGCGCGGTTAAGGGCGGCGTCAAGTTCGGCCTGGACGCGTTGCAGTTCCGCGCCGTTGTCCGCTGTGCGGAACAGGTCGGCATGCAAGTCCGCGCGGGCGGCGTGTTCGGCAACAAGGGCGTCTTCTTCGGCGGCGCGCTTCGCATTGTCCGCCGCCAGCGCGGCAAGATTGGCCTGATCGCGCAGGGCGGCGCTGCAACGTTTTTCTTTGTCCAGCACTTCAGCGCGCACGCGAGCCAGTTCGGCCTGGACGGCTCGCAGGCTGTTTCGGGCTTCGTCTTCACGGGGCAGAATGCCTGCGGCGTAGGGATGATGGACAGCCCCGCACAGCGGGCAGGGCAAACCGTCATGGAGTTCGGCTCGCTGTTCGGCCAGACTGGCGACGCGGGTCGCCATGCTGATTTTTTCCTGACAAACGGCTTCATCGGCGGCCAGCAGCGTTTCCTTGTCCCGCAAAAGACGGAGCGTTTCCGTCATGGCCCAGCCGTTCCCCTTCCTGTTTTTTTTCCTCCTGAAGCCGGAGAGCGGCGTCGCGTCGCGCGGCATGGTCGCGCAACGTCGCAAAGGTGTGGGCGCGTGCACGCAGTATGGCGAGTTCGGAGCGTACGGCTTCGGGCGATGCGCCGTTCAATAGCGCCGCCAGCGCCGCATCCTCCTGTTCGGCGGCGTGCCTTGCCGCGTTGTCCTGTCGGGTCAGGCGGGCCACTTCGTCTTTTTGCCGGGCCGCTTCCCGGTCTGCGCGCTGTCGGGCGTTTCGGGCGTTTGCCAGCTCTTCTTCCGCCGTTCGGGATTCCTTCTGCCGTGCGCCGAGCGCGGTAAGGCGTTCACGCAGCAGGGGCAGGGCTTCGGGCAGCGCATCGTCCTCGCTTCCCGCAGCGAGCTCGCGCTCCAGCCTGTCCTTTTCTTCCGCCAGCTTCCTGCCGAGGGAGAGGCAGGCATCCTGTTCTCTCGCGTGTTCCTCACGCTGACGGCGGGCCGCTTCCGCCTCCTGGACAAGGCGGGTCACTTGTTCTCTCTTTTCTGCCAGGCGAACGTCCATGTCACGGACGGCGCGCAGCAGCGGAAGGGCGCGTTCCCGTTCGTTTCGGGCCGATGCTTCGTTTGCAAGAGCGGATTCATGCTGCGCGTGCGCGTCGCGCAAGGCGTCGTTCAGCCTGTTTTGCTGCTCTTCCTGTTCTTGCAGAGCCGCCTCCGCGGAACGTTTCTGTTCACGCAACGAGGTCAGTTCCGTGTAGCCGGAATCAAGTTCGAGAGCGCGCAGGGCGCAGGCAAGGCGCAGACGCGAGGGCAGGAAGGCCTGTTCCCGCGCGGCGCAGTCCCGCTCTTTTTGCTCGAGCGCGGCCAGTTGGGCGCGCACTTCGCCTTTTTGCTCCAGCCGGCGCAACATCCGGCGCACTTCTTCCTCTTCGCGGGCCAGCGCGGCGTCCTGGTCCGCGGCCGCCCGGCGCCGGGCGCGCAGTTCGGCCTCTTCTTCCGGGGCAAGAACCTGCAGCCCCGCCAGCTTCGCCTTCAGTTCCTCGTGCCGTGCCTTTTCCCTGTTCAGGCGCGTGTGGGCGCTTTTGGAAATATGGGTATAGATGTCGGTTCCGGTAATTTGTTCCAGAATAGGGGAGCGCTCGGAGGGCGAGGCATTGAGAAAGGTGGCGAAGCGCCCTTGCGCCAGCAGCATGGAACGGGTAAAGCGGTCAAAATCCAGCCCGGTAAGTTCCGTGACCTTTGCGGCGGTTTTGGAGGGAGCGTTTTCCAGAATTTCGCCGTGTTCCGGGTCTTTGGTGATGTCGGCTATCTGGTGGGTATAGGGCTGGAGCGTTCCGCCCGCTCTGCGTCTTGCGCGGTGCTGATACCAGGTGCAGCGGTAACGGCCCGAAGCGAGCTCAAATTCCACTTCAGCGGAACATTCCCCCGCGCGTCTGCTCATGATGTCGTTGAAGCTTGCGCTCAGGCGTCCCAGGCGGGGTGTCTGGCCATACAGCGCCAGACATATCGCGTCGAGCAGGGTGCTTTTGCCCGCCCCGGTGGGGCCGGTAACGGCAAAGATGCCCTCGTCCGCATATTCGGGGAGGTCGAGGTTAATGGACCATTCTCCGAGCAATGAATTGAGATTTTTCAGATGAATGCGGGTGATGCGCATTATTCCGCCTCCGGCCCGGTACCGGCGTTTTCCAGTTCGTGGAGCAGTTCCGCATAGGTTTGACGCAGGACAGGGCGTTTTTCTTCCTCCGTATGCTGGGCATCAAGCAGACGCTCGAATACTTCGCGCGGTTCCAGTTCCTCCAGTATGTCCTCTGTTTCCCCCGCGCACAGGGCCGCGTTTGAAACAGCGCGATCCCGAATGCGCAGGATATCCAGCCTGGTATCTTTTACTTTGGCTTCCAGCTCGTCGCGCAGGGCGGAGGAGGGTGAGTCCGGCGTGATTTCCAGCCAGATTTCCGCCTGTTCACGGATGAGTTCGTCCAGGCGGGCGAGAATGGCTTCACGCCTGCCGCGCAGACTTTCCAGACGGCGAAAGCATGGGACGGGCAGAAGCTCGACGCGGGCCGGGCCGTCCGCGTTCAGTTCCGCGAGGCAGACGCTTTTTTGCTGTGTGGCTTCGCCAAAGCCCATGGGCAGCGGGGAGCCGCTGTAGCGGATGTGCTCCAGCCCGCCCACGGCCTGAGGCACATGCAGATGCCCCAGGGCGACATAGGACGCGTCCGGAGCAAAGGCCGAGGCGGGCATGGCGGCCAATGAGCCGACATAGAGATCGCGTACGCCATCGCCGTCCACGGTTTTCCCCCCCACAGCGAAAAGGTGCCCCATCATCACAAGAGGCACGCGCGCGCCTTCTTCCTGTTCAAGGGCGGCACGGCGGACGCGGGCTTTCTCCGTGACGGCGGCGTAGTGGGCCAGCAAGCCTTCGCGCAGGCGCGCCTCACGATCCGTCTGACCTTCTCCGGGGGCGGAGACGCGCAAATCCGCATCGCGCAGAAAGGGAACGGCGCAGACAATAAGCTCGGCCCGGCCTGCGGGATCGCGCAAGGTAATGACTTCGTCAAACATTCCTTTATGGTTTGAAATATGCCGCAAAGAAGTCCCGTCAGGATTTTCCGGGGCAGGAGGAGGCAAAGCCGCGCCGACCACATGAACGCGCAGGGCATTGAGCAGGGTGCGGGGCGCGTCGAGAAAAGAGGGAGAATCGTGGTTGCCCGCCGTGATCACCACATGGCGGCAGGGGGAATCCGCCGCGCGACGGAGGAAACGGTAATAGAGTTCCTGAGCGCGTACGCCGGGCGTACCGGTGTCGAATATATCCCCGGAAACCAGCAGGGCATCGGGCCGCCGGGCGTGGAGCACATGTGTCAGCCAGTCGAGAAAGGCGGTAAATTCATCATGGCGTCTGCGGCCGAAAAGTGTACGGCCAAGGTGCCAGTCGGAACTGTGCAGAATTTTCATTCTGAACACTCATTGCCTTTGCATACGTCAATCCATTCCCCGCCCGTGACTTCTTCCAGTTGGGCCAGGGTCAGCTCAGCGGCGTTGTTGGGCGCGCCCGCGGCCGGGTAGACGGGATCAAAGGCGCGCAGGCTGGCGTCGAGGTAGACGCGTACGCCGGGCTTGAGGGCAAAGGGGCAGCAGCCGCCCATGGGGTGGCCAATGGCATCCTCCAGCTCGTCCGGCTTGATGAATACGGCCTTTTCCCCAAAATGTTCCTTGAATTTGCGGTTATCCAGGCGGGCCGTGCCCATGACCACGATGACAATGGGGCCGGATTTGGTTGTCAGGCTCAGGGTTTTGGCGATGCGGCCTTCCTCACAGCCCAGCACGGCGGCGGCGAGGGCCACAGTGGCGCTGGAAGAGGAAAATTCACGATAGGCTGATTCCAGGCCTTTTTCTTTCAGAAATTCATGTACAGCTTCGACGCTCATCAAAAGTTCCTTTGTGGTTTGAAACCTCTCCCTTCAGGGGGAAAAGAGTGGTTGACAAAACGGCGAAGCCGATGAAATCCTTTTCTGTAACCCCTCCCCTCTAGGGAGGGGCAATCCGCACGCCCCCTGTCTGTCGGCTGCGGAGTCAGTCGCCGGATGGGGCGACTGTGGATTGAAACATATATGCTCTCGCAAGGCAATGCTCCCTTTCGAGGGGAGGGGCACGGCGGATATAAAAAGTCCCCATCCCGGTCGGGATGGGGACTGCGCCCCGAAGGGGGAGCGGGGCGCGGCGGAGGAGGCGGAAGAGCGGATCAGGCCCGGGTTATTTCAATGGTGCGGGTTTTGGGGCTTTCCTCCGCTTTACGGGGAATCACCACTGTCAGCACGCCGTCCTTGTGGCAGGCGCTGATGGCCTCCGCATTTGCGTCTTCGGGCAGAGACATGGCCCGCTCAAAGGAACCATAGGCTCGCTCGGTCACATGGAGGCGGCGTTCTGCTTTTGCTTCCCCGCCATCCTTTTGGGGTGCAGCCGCGTTTTCACGCTTTTTTTCGCCGCGCATAAAAAGCATGTTGTCATGCACTTCCAGTTTCACATCGGCGGGGTCCACGCCCGGCAGTTCGGCCGTGAGCGTATAGGCCTTGTCATCGCTGGTCAGCTCCACGCGGGGACTGATGCTTACATCGGCCAGTGCCTGACGCGAGGATGCGGGCAGCATGTCGGTGGAGAAATTGTCCCAGGGAGCGATCAGACCTGTAAACATGCCGTTGAACAGGCGATCGATTTCATCATGAAGCTGTGTCATGGGCGAAGCGCCGGCGGAACGAGAAGCAGGGGCATTATGGGAAACGCCCCAATAGGGCCAGTTACGAGACAGAATACGAGGGGTGTTCATAGATCCTCCTATGTGGAAAACTTTTGTACCCCATAAATAATACAGTCTTTTTTTAGGTCAATAGGCTGTTGAAAAAAAATGGATCTGTCATGGAACCGTGTTGATGGCGTTGCGCGGAGCGCATGGTTTTGCTCCGGCACGGGCGGCAATATCCGTTGCCGGAAAGATCAGCCCCTGTTCCACACGGGCGAGCGGCAGTTGTTAGAGCATTTTGTCATTGAAATGCTCTCGGAGTCGAGCGGAGCGAGGCTCATCTCCGCTCTCCTTATCCGTAAAGCGCCGCGCTAACGGCTAAGGGCGCCGCTCCGACGGATTAGCCGCAATTCACTTGCGGC
>CAJTSU010000016.1:33993-39099 GCA_910579055.1 uncultured Mailhella sp.
ATTTTGTCATTGAAATGCTCTCGGAGTCGAGCGGAGCGAGGCTCATCTCTGCTCTCCTTGTCCGTAAAGCGCCGCGCGCTAACGGCTAAGGGTGCCGCTCCGACGGAGTAGCGGCAATTCACTTGCGGCGTTGCCACCCGAAGGGCGGCCCGCAGGGGCCGTTCCCGTTGCCGGGCAAGGCGAGGCCTACAGCAGCGCGGCCAGATGCTCCAGGTGTTCCAGCGTTTCTTTCCAGACATCTCGCCGGTAATCGCCGTTTTCCAACAGAAGTTGAAGATAACCGGTCAGCGGGCGGAGCAGGGGAGGCGTGCCGCGCCAGAATTCTTCCGGCAGAGGCGTATTCCGGCGCAGAGCCAGAGCACATTCCGCCTGAATGCGGGGCAGGTGCGCATGCAACAGGGGAAGCGCCCTGGGGTGGAACTCGGCGAGGCGACATGCCGCAGACGCAAGGTCAGGCGTTTGGCTTTGCGTGTGGCGGTTGAGCCGGGTCAGGAACCATTGCCGCCAGAAGTGCCCCAGTGCGCTGCGGGCATTTCGCGGGGAATTCTCCGTGAGTTTTCCGGACAAGAACTCCAGATCAAACAGGCCCAGCGGAGAGACGCGCCGCGTACGCATCAGTTCGAGGCCGGGAATAAGCGGGAATTGTTCAGCCTTTCCGCCTTCCTTCGGGTCAGGCTTGCCCGAAAGCAGGCGATGCGCCAGAAAGGCGATGCGTGCGGGTTGGAAGTGTTCGCGGCAGGGCGGGGATTCCGGATTTCTTGTGCATCGCCAGCAGCCCACGCAGGAAGCAGTGGGGCGCAGAATAAAATGTCCGGGCGGGAAGGGGGCTGTTTCCCATGCGTTGACCGGCCCCATGGACAGATTGAGCGTGAGTGTGCCGCCCCAGGCGCTGATGTGCATGGGGCCGGTATCCGGGGAGATCAGCAGATCCAGTTCCCGCAGGAAGCGGAGCAGTTCATCCAGGCGGAAATTGCCGCACAGGTTACTGCGCGGTATCCCCGCCGCGCATGCGGCAGCTGTTCCGGAGGGACGTTCGGATTCGCCGCCGAGAAAAACAGGTTTGTGCCCGCGCAGTATCAGTTCACGCGCCAGTGCGCCCCAGAACGCAGGCTCCGGCCTTTTGGCCGCCTCGCTCGCGCCGACGAAAAGCCCGACTCTGCCCCCGCGCGTCAGCTGGGGCAGGCGGGGGGAAGGCCAGGCCGTGCGGCGCATGGCGGTGGGGGAAATGATGTCCAGCGCGTTGAGATCCGCCCAGTGAAAGAGGTTGTGCCGGTTATTGTGCACCAGAGAGGCGCGGTACAGCTGCCAGACGCCCTCGATGCGCGTGGCGTCGCCCGTGCTGAGCGCACCCAGCTTGTGATCCGCCCGCATGCGGCTTGCGATGCGCGCGGCTTCCGGTCTGTGGCTGAGATTGATGACCCGGTGCAGCGGGGTACGGGCAAGCTGATCCGCCGCTTCCGGCGGAAAGAACACGACGGAAGGCGACAAAGGCATGAGCGGTTTGAAAAACGCAGGTTCAGCCAGCACCCAGAGCGGACGATCCGGCTCGGCTGCCTTCAACCACACCAGCAGAGGAAAACTCAGGACGAGGTCGCCCATGCGCTGAAGCTGGATGATCAGATTTGGCGCGTCGGGCACACTCAGCTCCCGGATTTTCGCCCGCCGCTCGCTTTGTTGCGGATCTGGCGGCAGATGCCCATGAACATGTCCATCTCATGCCGCCGCATGTCGGCGCGATCCAGAAAGCGGGCCATGGGCAGGAAAAAGTAATCGGGATTGTCGGCCTTGAGAAAGTCCAGCTCCAGCAGGGTTTCCTTGAGCGTGCGGTGCAGGATGCCGCGTTCTTCCTGCGTGATGCGGCGGGACAGAGCGCCGTGATCCGGTACGCGTGGGGCGTCGGGCAGGGCCAGGAAGCATTCATAGACCAGCAGCAGCACGGCCTGGGCGAGGTTGAGGGACGATGCGTCCGGCGCGGTGGGCACCGTGACCAGCATGCCGCAATGTTCGAGGTCCTCGTTGCTCAGGCCGCGATCTTCCGGGCCGAAGACAAGGGCGGCTTCTTCGCCCGCGGCAAGGCGTTCCACCACGCACACCGCGGCCTGCCGGGGCGTGAAAAGCCGGCGGCGCCACCCGCCGGTGCGGGCAGTGGTGCCGATGACCAGTGTACAGGGGGCCACGGCATCGGCCAGGGAGGGAGAAAGGGTCAGGGAATCCAGTATGGGCGCGCCCTGGGCTGTGGCCGGAGCCAGAGCCCTGGCCTTGCCGGATTCGCCCCAGCGTTCCGGGGTAACAAGGTACAGCGGCGCGTGGCCGAAGTTGGCTGAAGCGCGAGCGGCGGTGCCCACGTTTTCCGGAAAGCGCGTGCGCACCAGTACGAGCCGGAGGCGGCGCATGACGTCGGTGAAAGTTTCCTGATTCAACGTTACGGCCTTATAAAGTGTTTTGACAGAGAAAAAGGGGGCGGGGGGGAAACTTTTGCCAAAAGTTTACCTAATATCTGGCAGTAAGCTGAAATGAGATGTTAACCAACCGATTTAATCAGTAAAATCAGGCAGTTTTTAGACTTTCTCTTGAAAAAATCTTGCTTTTTCCAGTGCCCCCTTTTATAAGTCAACAGGTTAGCTTATTGATAAAACAAAATCAAGCGGAAGATTATGGCCCAAGAAAATGACAAAAAACTTTGGCGGAGGAAAAGCGCATATCCTGGCGTATATGTCAGGATAAATGGCTCCCGTTTTTACGATGGGCAGCATGATGAATGCTACTACATTGTTTATTATGATGAAAACAACAAATATAAATACGAAAATATTGGTTGGAAATCTGAGGGATTTTCTATTGACGATGCAGTATCGCTAAGAAACGAGCGTATAAAGAAAAAAAAGGAGATGCACGACAAGAAAAAATTGCCAAAGAAAAATTTCTATCCTGGAAGACGAGTAAAAACTCGTTATCCGGGAGTTTATGTGAGAACCAGTTCTATACGTATTGGCAGTGATGGTCAGCAGGATAAATGTTATGATATCATGTATTATGATGAAAATAATAAGCTGAAATATGAAAAGGTCGGATGGAAATCTGAAGGGATTTCTATTCAGGATGCTATTTCTTTAAGAACAAAAAAAACAAAAAGGAAATCTAAAGATGAATTTTCCGTATATGACCCTGTTTTCCAAGATGTATGGGAGCAATATAAACAGAACTGGTTTCCAAATTTAAAAGGGAAAACAAATATTCTTAATCGCATTAATCGTTATATATTGCCTGAATTTAGGAATTATAGAATTTCATCCATAACAAGTCTTGAGGTTGAAAAGTTAAAAAGAAAACTTCTGACACAGAAAAGTCATATGGGACTGTCAGGATTAAAAGCGGGCACTGTGCGTACAATCCTTGCCGATTTACGTCGCGTATTGAAAAAAGCCGCAGAATGGGGACTTTATAAAGGGAGTTTGCCTGTGTTTCATCTGCCTTCTTCCGATGACAAACGCGAAAGATACCTTACGCCTGCTGAGGCAAATAGATTTTTAGATGATTTAGCACTTATTTCATGTGACCTGTATTATATAGCAAAAATATCATTATACACAGGGATGCGTCTTGGTGAAGTCCTAAATCTAACAGCATCAAATATAAATTTTGATTCAAAAATAATTTATGTTAACGGAAAAACAGGTAATAGAGTTTCATATATATCAAACGAAATAGTTTTAGATCTGAAAAATCTTGTCAAAAATAGAGAACATTATCTTTTTGTAAAAAAAGACGGACAAAAGCTAAACACAAATAAAATTTCTGAACAGTTTGGATATATTATTAATGCAATGGGATTTAATAAATCGGTAAAAGAACAAAAACACAAATTTGTATTTCATACATTGCGGCATACATTTTGCAGCTGGCTGGCAATGAAAGGTGTGCCGCTCCTGACAATAGGAGAATTAGTAGGACATACAACCCTTGAAATGACTCATAGGTATGCTAAACTGTCACCAGATACAAAAAGAGCCGCCATTGAAATTATTAATGAAGTTATAAAGGAGCCAAAAATCATCTGACCTTGAGAACTTACAGACGCACATCCGTCATATGTGGCCTGTCCCTCCTCTCTTGGTACACCGGTGGAGACACCAGTACGGGGTAACGATAACCCGCCCATCATCCTTGTTTGTCCAGACAGGAAGTGCGCCAATCTCTTCGGCAGGCAACTCACAGAGCATCAGACTGCCTTCCCTTCGCCCGTGGCGGCATCAAAAGTCATTCTGGTGTGGTTGCTCCAGAACCGGTCGCTCAAACAGGGTATTCCCATGCTCTCGCGCAACAGATTCTACCGCATCAGCCGCCGCGTTGAAATCTTCATACTCTCCCACCAGACGCTGCTCTTTTTCGTTTTTTTCTTCAACCCGGAAACGGGATGAGCCGTCCTTCCGATACGCTCCATAAGACGGATCAGGTAATTTCCAAACTGATATTCACGCTTATACAGGCTCATGCCAGCTTCTCCAGAAACTTCAGTACACCTTCAATATCGTGGGCAATTCCAACAACGCTGCCCTCGATCATGGCATTGACAGAAGAATGAGCGGTATCCCCGCCCTGCCTGAAATCTGTCCGTATCCCTATCACGGGAATTTCATGTGCATAGGCGAAGCCTATTTCCCAGGCTGTGCCGTCATCCACCTGGACGCCATCGAGCATTGCCACCACAGAATCACAAGACAGTATGGCATCACGGTCAATTTCCATGATGCGCCGAGGGGCATCCGTTCCCCAATCCTCCACCTCTGAGGGAGATATCAAATCCCCCGGCCAGATGACCGTGTATCCTGCATTTTTCAATAATGACTTGAACTTGATATGCCACTGCCTTTCCGCCTCGGAAAATAGCGGGCCTGCCTGATATATATTCATGTGTCCTCCGATTCCGTATCCCACTATCTTAATTTACTGATCATCTATTTTATATTTAAACACATCCTGCTTGCGCAAAACAGGCCTGAATCAGATGCGGATGGGAGCGAAGTGACCGAATCGCTTTCCGTAATCCCTTTCCAAGTTCTTTCAAATTGGAAAATACCTGATTCTTCAAGCCTACCCTTTTCAGAT
>CAJTSU010000017.1:0-3294 GCA_910579055.1 uncultured Mailhella sp.
ATGGCGGCCTGCCCGGCCGGAACGGATATCCGGGCCTACAACCATCTGCTCCAGCAGAACCGCCTGGAAGAAGCCCTGGCCGTACTCAAGCGCGGCACGCCCTTCCCCGCTCTGACCGGACGCGTCTGCTTCCACCCCTGTGAGAGCAAATGCACCCGCGCGACCATGGACGCAAGCGTCAACATCAACGCGCTGGAACAGTTTCTCGGGGATCTGGATCTGCAAAAGCTTCCCGAACCTGCCGCAACGCGTCATCTCTCCCGCGCGGCGGTAGTGGGCTCCGGCCCCGCCGGACTGGCCGCCGCGTGGCATCTGGCCCTGGACGGGCGACCGGTCACGGTGTTCGAGGCCCTGCCCAAAGCGGGCGGCATGCTGCGCTACGGCATCCCTGCCTATCGACTGCCCGACGCGGTCATCGACGCTCAGATCCGCCAGCTTGAGGCTCTTGGCGTGGAGTTCCGCTGCGGGGTGCGCGTCGGGGAAGGCCAAGACCTCAGCATGGCCGATCTGGAAGACCTCGGCTTCCGCGCCGTGCTGCTGGCCCCCGGCCTCAGCGCGGGCAAACGCCTGCCCCTGGAGGGCATGGAGCTGCAAGGCGTCCACACCGGCGTTGAATTTCTGCGCTCCCTGCGCATGGGCGGCGCCCCCGCCGCAGGCCGCCGGGTCTGCGTGATCGGCGGCGGCAACGTGGCCATTGACGCGGCCATCAGCGCCAGGCTGCTGGGAGCGGAAAGCGTCTTCATGTGCTGTCTGGAAGATCGCGAACACATGCCCGCCTTTGAACATAACATCACGGACGCGCTGGAGCGCGGCATAGTTCTGCATCCGGCGCTCGGCCCCGTGCGCGTCGAAGGCGCGGAAGGCCGGGTTTCGGCGGTGGAATTCAAGGCCTGCACGGCTCTTTTTGACGAACAGGGCAGCTTTGCGCCCCGCTTCGATGAAGCGCGGCGCGAGCGCTTTGAGGCCGACAGCGTCATCTTCGCGATCGGCCAGAGCGGAGATTTTGCGGATATCGCCTCCGGCGTGGAGATGAACGGGCCGCGCATCGCGGTTTCCGGCAATTCCATGCGCACATCCCGGCCCGGCGTGTTCGCGGCGGGAGACGCCGTTACCGGCCCGGCCTCGGTCATCCAGGCCATTGCCGGAGGACGCGACGCGGCCCGCGCCATGATCCGGGCGCTGGACGGCCTGCTGGTGGAAGACAGCGAACAGGAAAGCCCAAAACGCCCTGTGGCGGACAACATGCCCGTGGACGATCTTCCCCGCCTGCCCCGCAGCGAACGGAAAACACGGGCCGGAGGAGCGCCCTTCGACGAGGCGGTCATCGGTTTCGATCAGCTTGACGCCCAGGCCGAGGCCATGCGCTGCCTCACCTGCGGCAGCAAGGCCGTTATCGCCTACAATGACGACTGCATGACCTGTTACAGTTGTGAACTGCACTGCCCCGCCGGGGCCATCGACGTCCATCCCTTCAAGGAACGCCTCCCCTATACGCTGTACGACGGGGAAGGAGGCAGAATATGAGCAAGTACGACACCATTCTGGATACCGACGTTCTGGTGATCGGCGGAGGCTTCTCCGGCACATGGGCCGCCCTCAAGGCCCGTGAACATGTGCGGAACGTCCTCATGGTCGACAAGGGGCCGCGCGACTGGGGAGGGCTGGGCAGCATGTCCGGCGGGGATATGATCGTCAAACAGCCGGAATTCGAGGCCTCTGATCTGGTGGACGAACTGACCTACTATTATGACGGCCTGTGCGAACAGGACGTGCTGGAGGAGATTCTGAACCTTTCCCACGATCGCTTCATGGATCTGGAAAGGATGGGGCACCGCTTCCACCGCGAAGGCGGCGAGCTGCAATCCGTGCCCCAGCGCGGTCTGGAAAAGATGCGCTACTACTTCTACCATCCTTACGGAAAAGGCGGAGCACACACCACGGAAGTGCTGAACAAGCGCCTGCGCGAACTGGAAGTAAAGCGCCTGGGCCGGGTGGAAATCACCCGCCTGATCAGGAACGGCGATCGCGTGGTCGGCGCCGCGGGCTTCCACGGTCAGAGCGGCGCGCCGGTGCTGATCCGGGCCGGGGCCGTGATTCTGGCCGCCCACTCCGGCGGCTGGAAAGGATCCTACCTGCTCAACACCTGCGCGGGAGAGGGCAGTATGCTGGCCTATGAAGCAGGCGCCACCCTGCGCAACATGGAATTTATCGAAAACTGGAACGTGCCCAAACTCTTCGCCTGGGAAGGGCAGACCGGCCTGCTCCCGCATGGCGCGCGCTTCCTCAACGGCAAGGGCGAGGATTTCATGCGCCGTTATTCGCCCAGGCTGGGGGCCAAGGCTGATCCTCATTACAATGTGCGCGGCATGGCCTATGAAGTCATGGCCGGGCGCGGGCCCATATGGTTTGACACCAGCACGCTCAGCGAGGAAGGCGTGCGCGTCATGACCCCCACCGGGGGCTGGATGAAGCTGAACGACACCAAGCTGAAGGCGCTGGGTATCGACTTCTTCCATCAGACCACGGAATGGATGTCGCAGGTGCTGACCAGTTTCGGCGGCGTCAAGGCGGACAAAAACGGCTTTACCGGCGTACCCGGCCTCTATGTGGCGGGCCGGGCGCGCAGCGTCACGCCCGGCGTGTACATGGGCGGATGGGACAGCTGTCTGACGGCCACTACCGGCTGGATTGCGGGCGAACATGCCGGGCGCTGCGCGGCGGAGGCGTCCGCAGAGGCGTCCGCGGCATGCTTCGATGAAGCTCTGGCCCTGGAAGAACTGGGCCGCGACACGGCGGCGCTGGGCAGGCCGGGCGTCGCGCCCAGGGAAATCGTGCGGGAAATGCAGCGCCTCATGGCCCCCATTGACGTATGTATTCTCAAGACGCGGGAAGGTCTGACCCGCTCCCTCAGCCGACTGGAACGCTTCCGGGACGAAATGCTGCCGCAGGCCGGAGCCGCCGACCCGCACTATCTGGTCAAGCTGACGGAAGCCCGAGGCATGACCCTGATCACCGAGGCCTTCCTGCGCGCCTCTCTGCTGCGCAAGGAATCCCGCGCCGGGCACTTCCGCGCGGATTACCCCGGACGCGATGAAACGCGTGGCCCCGCGTGGATCGACATCACAAAAAGCCGCGGCGGCATGAAAACAGTCTTTGACGCGGTTCCGCTGGATCGCTACCCCGTGAAGCCCTACCGCTATTACATGGACAACTTCGACTTTCCGGCCCCTCCGACGGCATCGTCTCATATGCCGGAAACGGACTGACGCCTTCCTTTCTCCCGTCCGAGGAGCA
>CAJTSU010000017.1:3310-19613 GCA_910579055.1 uncultured Mailhella sp.
GCGGGACGATTGGAACGTCCCGCGGCGAATCCGAGTACCCTGACGTGAATATTTTCTCACGGCTCACAAACCGCAAGGAACCCCGTATGACCCGAAGTCATGCCCTGAAATGGTTGTCCGTGCTGCTGACCGCCAGCCTGTTCCATGCCCTGGCCCCGAACGACACCTATGCGAATCTCCCCCTGTATCTGGCCCTGACGGCCACCGCCGTGACGATATGGGTCTTTGACCTGCTGCCGGCCGTCTTTGTGGCGGCAGTCCTCACCTTCTGCTATCTGATCACCAACCTGGCGACGCCCGAGGTCATACTCAGCCCATGGACCACGGTGCTTATCTGGACAACCTTCGGCGCGGCGATTTTCGGCGAAGCCATGGAACAGACCGGGCTGGCCAAACGCGTGGCCCTGCGCTGCATGCTGCTGACCGGGGGCACCTTTCGCGGGATGCTGATCGGCTTCGGCGCGGGCGGCATCATCCTCGGCCTTCTGCTGGCTTCCGGCTTCGCCCGTACGGTCATCTTCTGCGCCATCGGAGCCGGTATCATTCAGGCGCTGGAGCTGGATACAAAGTCGCGCATGTCCTCGCTCATCATGCTGGGCTGCTTTTTCGCGGCGGCGGCTCCCACCATGCAGTTCCTGCACACATCGGAGACGTTTATCTGGGCCTACTCCATTCTGTTGAAAAATCTCGGCATCTCGGTCGATTTCTGGGAATTCCTCAGCCACATGTTCCTGCCCAATCTTCTGTATGTCATCATCTGCTTTGCGGCGATTTACCTGACCAGAGGTTCCGCCCGTCTGCCTGACGAAAACGCCCTGAAACAGATACTCAGAACCCGGCTGAAAGAACTCGGACCCATGAACACGGCGGAAAAACGGCTGCTCATTCTCGCCCTGCTCAGCGTCCTGGGCTTCATGCTGGAACCCCTTACCGGGCTCAACGCGGTATGGGGGCTCTGCCTGGCCGCCCTGAGCTGCTATCTGCCCGGTATGGGCATCATGCGGGCAGAATCCTTCACCAGACTGAACATCATTTTTCTGGTGTTCATCGCGGGCTGCATGTCCATGGGCGCGGTGGCCGGAGCTGTGGGCGCAAACAAATGGGCCGTGGCCGCCATCATGCCGAACCTCCAGGGGCTGCCGCCCACGGCAGGCATCGTCTGTTCCTACGCGGCCGGCGTGATCGCCAATCTTCTGCTGACCCCTTTTGCCGCCACGGTCGGCTTTACTCCGGCGTTTGCGGAACTCGGCAGGGAAATGGCCGTCAACCCCGTCCCCCTGTTCTATGCCTTCCAGTTCGGCCTCGATCAGTATTTCTTCCCCTATGAAGGCGTCATGTTCCTGTACCTGTTCACCACCGGCTGCGTCACCCTGAAGCATATCCTGCCCGCCCTGGGCCTGCGCACCGTGCTGACCGCCGTCATGATAGCGGCGGCAGCTGTTCCCTACTGGAACATGATCGGCATCATGTAGCTGCCCCCTCCGTGAACTTCAAACGGAAATGCCCCCCAGGGCTTTCCTCACCTCGCAACAATTCAACAGGAGGACACGATGAACAAGCTCACCACCCTTATGCTGGCCTGCGCCATGGCCGTATGTTCCGTCGGAGCGGCCAAGGCCGATCCCGTTGTGCTCAAGTACGCCGATCAGAATGCGGAAAACAGCTGGGGCGCGGAACGCGGCATGCTTCCGTGGATGAAGGCCGTGGAGGCCGACTCCAACGGAAGCATCACCTTTGAAACCTATTTCAATGAAACACTGACCAAGGGCGCGCAGGCCTGGATGTCCACCAAAAATGGCATCGCCGACGTGGCCTGGAACACCATGGCCGTGCTGCCGGGCAAAAATCCTCTGGCCACCGTGGTGACGCTGCCCGCTCTGCCCGCCGCCACGCCCATGGATGCCAGTCGCATCGCCTGGAAGCTGTACGAAACCCAGCCGACCATCACCAAACCTTTCAGCGACGTCAAAATCCTCGCCCTGTTCATGAGCGATGTGGACAATCTTGTCACCCTCAAGCCGGTCAAAACCATGGAAGACCTCAAGGGCATGAAGATCCGCACCATTGCCGGGCCCAGTGTGGACATGCTGAAAGCGCTGGGCGCGGTGCCGGTGGTCATGCCCATGCCCGATGTGTACATGGCGCTCCAGAAGGGAACACTGGACGGCGTCATGGCGGACTGGGAACCCATTCAGGGCTTTCGCTTCCATGAAGTAGCCAAATACGTCACCACCAATACGCCGTTCAGTTATTCCCTGTTCACGCTGATCATGAACAAGGACAAGTTCAATTCCCTGCCGCCGGAAGCCAGGGCCGCCATTGAAAAACACAGCGGTCTGGAAGCCAGCGCGGCCCTGGCCGAAGGTTTCGCCTATTCCGCCCGGGAAGTGGCCAAACCCCTGGCCGATGAAGGCAAGGTGGAAATTTACGAGCTGCCCGCATCCGAGCGCCAGCGCTGGACGGAAGCCGGGGGAACGCCCGCCTGGGAAAAATGGGTAAAGGATATGGAAAGGAAGGGGTACGGGAATGCCCGCGACATCCTGAACCTCGCCACGGGCAAGACCCAATTCTAAGCCAGACACGAGGGCGGGCGGAACGCTCCGGCATTCCGCCCGCAGCTCCAGGAGTTCGGCATGTTTGACAAACTCATGACACGGGCCATGACGGCGCTGGTATTTCTCGCTTCCGCAGCCATGACAATCATGATTCTGATTATCGTGATTGACGTGGCCGGGCGCGAGTTTTTCAATTCACCGCTGACCGGAGCCTATGAACTGGTGGAGTTCTGCATGGGGCTGCTTTGCCCGGTTTCCGTCACCTACTGCATTTACAAGGATCAGGACATCTGCGTCGATTTGCTTTATCAGCGCTTTCCCGTGGCGATACGCAAGGGGATCATGGTCTTCGCCAATCTCTTTGTCCTGCTGGTGGGCGCTGCGCTGCTGTGGCAAAGCTGGTATCTGGTGCGCGATATCCTGGATATGGGAGCAAGCACCGCGCTGCTGTCCATCGCCATGTGGCCTGTGGCCGTGTGTGTCTTCCTGTCCTTCCTGATCATGATTCCCATCCAGCTGCGCTTTCTGCTGCGCAGTTTCAAGACCGTGGATGAAGAACTTGGCGCGGGCGAAGAGGAGAACGCGAAATGACGCCATTCAGCATAGGTTGCATCGGCATGGCCGCGCTGGTGGTCGCCATTTTTCTGCGCGTGCCCATCGGCATGGGCATGATCGGCATCGGGGCGCTGGGCTTTGCCGCCATATCCGGCCTTAATCCGGCGCTGGGCCTTCTGCGCAGCGTGCCTTACGAAACCTACGTCAACTACAATTACTGCGTGGTGCCGCTTTTTCTGATCATGGGCAACTTTGCCTTCAAGTCCGGCATCAGCAATGATCTGTACTATGCGGTGCACCGCCTCATGGGCAAGGTCAAGGGCGGGCTGGCCATGGCCACGATAGCGGCCTGCGGCGGCTTTGCCGCCATCTGCGGGTCATCCGTGGCCTGCGCCGTCACCATGGGGGTGGTAGCCCTGCCGGAAATGAAGAAATACAGGTACGATTCCGGCCTGGCCACCGGCGTGCTCGCGGCGGGCGGCACACTGGGCATTCTCATTCCGCCGAGCACCATCATGATCCTGTACGGGATCATCGCGGAACAATCCATCGGCGAACTGTTCATGGCGGGCTTCCTGCCCGGCGTTATCCAGGCGGTGATGTACATCTCCATGGTGGGCTGGCTCGTGAAGCGCAGGCCCGAACTTGGCCCCCCCGGAGACTCCTGTTCGGTAGGGGAAAAAGCGCGCGCCCTCTCCCGCGTGTGGAGCATTATCGCCCTGTTCATCCTGGTTATCGGCGGCATTTATTCCGGCCTGTTCACGCCCAACGAGGCGGCCGGCATCGGAGCGTTCGGCGCGTTTCTGCTGGGCATTTCCAAATGCGGGGGGAGCCGGAAAAAATTCTTTGTGGACAGCATGGTGGAATCCATCGCCACTACCGGCATGAGCTACGTCATCATGGTCGGCGCCATGGTCTTCGGCTACTTTCTGGCCGTCAGCCGGGTTCCCTTCGAGCTTGCGGAACTCATCGGAGCCACCGGCGCCAGCCCCATGCTTGTGCTGCTGGCCATTCTCGCCATTCTGCTGCTGCTTGGCTGCTTCATGGATTCCATGGCCATTGTGCTACTCACCGTGCCCATCTTTATGCCGCTTATCCACAAGTTCGGCATCGATCCCATCTGGTTCGGCATTCTGGTGGTGCGCGTGACGGAAATGGGCCTGATAACGCCGCCTGTGGGCCTGAACCTCTTTGTCATCCAGGGCGTGGCCAACGTGCCCATGGCCTCCGTGTTCCGGGGCGTGCTGCCCTTCATCGGCATGGACTTCCTGCACCTGTTCCTGCTGCTGGCCTTCCCCAAAATCACCCTGATCCTGCCGCAGCTGCTGATGTAGACAGGCTGTAATGCAGAAGGCAGTTGAAAAAACGTCGGGATGATTCGGTCAAGACCTCATCATCCCGGCGTTCTTTATTTCTGCTCTGATGGATCTGATGGCTGCTATTTTCCTTATACTGCGTAATTTTTTGAATTCATTCCATTTGACACTCTGAACAGTCCGTCCTATGTTCTCTCAGTTCAGATTCATAATCCAAATGCAGGTTCAAGCTTTTCCACAATAACAAGAAAATCAGATGGTTAGCTATAGAAGCCGACCGCCATTTCTAAAAGGGAACTTTCCCTCACTATTTCCACCAAAATTTTTTGCGTGCATCGAATATGGTAATATACTGTATCGTAGCACCTTGGTATAATTGTAAGAAGAATTATTTTTTGCAGGATGTTTTAGATATTGAAGTTTAATTCTCGAATGAGATTCACTTTTATTTTTGTTGCATTTTTTTCATTTTTATTTTTAATAATACCTTTCAATTGGATTGTCATTCCTATTCGATTCATTTCATTATTTATTACTATTTTTAATACATTATCAGGATTTTATGTCTTTAATATAAAATATAAGTTTATTAAAAATGTATCATCTAAATTTATATTGATTCTTCAAAAATTAAAACTTTATAATATAAATAGAGAATATTGGATAATTAATTTTTTTCATGCGTATACAGTTAGTTTTTTTATTTACATAATCTCTATTCTCCCTCAAGATAAATACGACTCGATAATGACTGGAATTTTTTCTAGTGCAATTACATCAATTATTATTTTTCACATAACATTTATATATGAGAGATATAAATTTAAACAAAGATTATATGAATTATTTCAAAAATTATTCCATTCATTAAATAATAATATCGATAAAATCAATTTATTATTAAAAATGAAAAATCAACAATTTGATTTAACAAATTTAGATGATAATATAAAATATATTGAAATTGAATTTAAAAATTTATATACTATTATAAATGAATTATTGTTTAATTTAAACAAATATGACGATATATCTTTCATGTCTATTGATGCATATAATAATATTATATCAAATAAAAAAATTAAAAATGAATTGAAATTATTATTTATCAAAATTCTTAATGGCGCAATTAATATACGTTTAGTCAAATTTATAAGTATGACACAAAACATCTCTCATAAATTATCTGATAATTTAGTAAACTCATTAAAAATTGTAATAATGATAAATGAAACAAAAAATAAACTAATAAAAACTAATTTTATAAATAGTTCTTCTAACGATATAGGCAAGTTCTTTGAACTATTAAAAGAAATAAATCAAGAATTATCAGATATAAACAAAATTTATGAGGAATTATTTAAAGAGTTTGAAATAATTTTTAAAAAATAAAAGTGACCTTGCAGACGCAGTTGATGTTTCATTCTGAGTATTACCCTATTTCCGGCAGGCCGAGTTCCCGCAGGAAACTGTTGTGCTTTGCCGTGGCGGCGGCAATGCGTTTGTCGGTTTCCGTCAGTTCGCTGTGAACGGCGGCAAGGTCCACCTCCTTTTCCGGTTCGGCGGTGGAGATGTAGCGGGAAATATTCAGGTTGCAATCGTTATCCGCTATTTCCTGCATGGGCACGCGGCGGGAGAAGCGATCCTCCTCCCGGCGGAACCGGTAGGTTTCGATGATTTTTTCAATATGTTCATCCAGAAGGCGGTTCTGGCGTTTGCCCTTTTCAAAGTGTTCCGCCGCGTTGATGAACAGCACATCGTCCGCCTTCCTGCATTTTTTCAGCACCAGGATGCAGACGGGAATGCCGGTGGAGAAAAACAGATTGGCGGGCAGGCCGATGATGGTGTCGATATTGCCGTCTTCCAGCAGTTTCTGGCGGATGCGGGCTTCCACTCCGCCACGGAACAGCACCCCATGCGGCAGGATGATGGCCATGACGCCGTCCTGTTTCAGATAGTGGAAGCCGTGCAGCAGGAAGGCAAAATCCGCCGCCGATTTCGGGGCAAGCCCGTAGTTTTTGAAGCGGACATCATTGGCCATGTCCTCTTCCGGGTTCCAGCGATAGCTGAAGGGCGGATTGGCGACAACCGCGTCGAAACAAGGAACCCTGGCCGGGTTGGTTTCGCGCAGCATGTCCCAGTCATTGGTCAGGGTGTCGCCGTGGAAGATGGTGAAGGCCGCATCGTTCACGCCGTGCAGCAGCATGTTCATGCGGGCAAGGTTGTAGGTGGTGACGTTTTTTTCCTGCCCGTAGATCATGCCGATGCCGTCTTTTCCCATGCGCTTGCGCACGTTGAGCAGCAGCGAGCCGGAACCGCAGGCAAAGTCCAGCACGCTGTGCAGGCGGGGCTTTCTGCCCGCGGCAGGGTCCTGACAGTCCAGGGTCACAATGCCGGACAGGATGCTGGAAATCTGCTGCGGGGTGTAAAATTCGCCCGCCTTCTTGCCCGATCCCGCGGCAAACTGGCCGATGAGGTATTCATAGGCGTCGCCCAGCGCGTCCGTATCCGTGGAAAAGGCGGACAGTTCCTCGGCCAGCCGGGTGATGATCCGGCAGAGCAGGGCATTGCGATCCTTCGTGCTTTTTCCCAGTTTATCGGAGGTGAGGTTGATTTCGGAGAAGAGCCCCCGGAAGGAGTTTTCAAAGGATTCTTCCTCGATATATTTAAATCCCTTCAGCAAGGTGTCCAGAAGGTATTCGCTTTGCGTGCGCGCCAGCTCCGCAATATGGCTCCAGAGATAGTCGGGATGGATGACATAGTGCAGACGGCGGCGCAGCAGTTTTTCCAGATCCGGCACATCGTCGGGATTGGCCTCATACCATGTTTGCAAGGGGGTGCGTCCTTTCGTTCCCGCCGGCCAGTCCGGCCCCAGCTCTTCCCGCGCGGTTGTCTCGTAGGTATCCGAAAGGTAGCGGAGGAACAGAAAGGAAAGCATATAGTCGCGGAAGTCGTCCGCATTCATGGAGCCGCGCAGTTCGTCAGCGATGTTCCAGAGCGTCGCGCCCAGTTGTTTCTGTGTCTGTTCGGTCATGGCTGTTCATTCCATGGTATACGTTGTTCAAAACATGGCCGTCGCTTACAGACAGCGCGGAAAAAGCCGCTGCATCAGGCCCTTCTTGTGTTCCCGCAGGGCCGCTGTTTTTGCTTCCTGCGCTTCGATGCGCTCGTCAAGGGAAGAAAGACAGTCGGCTATTTTTTGTTGTTCGAAGGGAGAGGGGGAAGGGATACTAAATGATGCAACTTGAGCGAAATTCAGACCTTGCCTATTTCCTCCTGCCTGAAAACTATCAATTTGAGCCTGGCCTTGAGCAGATATAAGATATTGCATGAGAAAGGAGTTTATTAATTCATTTTTCTTTACCCTTATAATACAAACATGCTGATTTACATTTCCGCCAGATATTTGACTATTAACTATAGCGCATCTCCCTATTGATGCACCAGTAATATTTATTAACACATCTCCAAATTGGAGTTCTGTTGCTAAAAATGTTTTATGAATTTTATCAGATATAAAAACAATATCATTAAGAAGCAGTGTCCCCCATCCTACATTTTGACTTCTCACAAAGGGAATACCTGCCGAAAGATAGTTTTTGTCTCCTCCTCTAGGCGTGACGCCGCTGCCTATTTTTGTTGTCATTGCTCCTAGGGATCGAAAACCCCACTCTCCGGCGTCCCGAAATTCAGGAAATCTCCAGCGGGGCGTTGTTTCGCCTTCGGCGGGGAACAGACGCTGCATCAGGCCCTTCTTATGTTGTTTGAGAGCTTCGCATTTCTGCTCGTGGGCGTCGATAAGCTCATCAAGCGAAGAAAGACAGTCGGCTATTTTTTGCTGCTCTTGTAGGCGTGGTAAAAATACAAAAATTTGTAAAAATTGATTTATTGATATATTAAATCGTCCTACCCTTGCTCCTTCATTAATAAATTTTTTTAATTCATGTTCATGACAATGTGATTCAAAATAGTATTGCCAAAAAACAGGGTACTGTTTCTCTTTAAATCTAAAGCATTTATATATAGGAGAAACAATACCATTAATATTTAGAGAGTTCCTTTTTATAGTTCCATAAGGATATAATAATGTTGTTCTATCATTATAAACAAAATCGTTTGGTTGTATTTGTATATATCGTTCATGGTCAGATCCTGCAATTTTTTTTCCAAAGTAATCATTTTGCGCAACAAGTCCATATTCACTTGATAATGTCATTACTATGTTGATAGAATCTCTATTATCTTTTTTTGTAACTGGTAATGCGATATTACAAAGACAATCTATACTCCATTCTTCCATCATAAATTCTGAAAATCTCATTCGTAATGTATATTTTTTGCTTTCATTTTTCATATATTAATACCCGTCATGTAAAACATTTTTAATATAGGAACAGAGAATCCCTCTCCATTGTCCACATTCCGTCCTACCCCTCATACGCCTCAAGCCCATGCACTTCCTGCCCGTCGGCAAGGCCGCGCAGGAGGGGCGCAAGGTCGGTCATGACTTCCACTTCCTTGCGACTGCGTGCCTTCCAGCCAAGCCCAAGGGGGGCCAGCAGGGCGCGCAAATCCGCCTCGTCAAAGCGACCACGCTGCAGCACAGTCCCGATAAGCTCATGCAGATGAGCGGAATCCAGCCCGTGCCGGGCGGCAAGTTCGTCGAGGCGGCGCTGCCGGGCACGCTCGCGGAACGCCAGATATCCCTCGCGGACAGCCTGTTCGTCCAGAGCTTCGCCGGCAGCAAGCGTATCAATATACGCGGCGATGGTATCGCGCTCATCCATGAACTTGGCGTCTGAGGCAATGAGGCCCACAAGCTGTTTGCGCGTAAGCGTTTTCTGTTCCGGCGTCTGACTGGTATAGTCGGCGATCAGGGACATGATATAATCATAGTCGATGAGGGCGGAGGCAAAGAGTACCAGCTCAAAATCCAGTTCCCGCACCTGCGGGGAAACGGCCTCATCGGTTTTTTCCTGATCGTGCCGCAGGCTATGCGCCGTTTCAAGGTAGACGCCCCGGAAAGCCCGCATATCATCTGCCGGCAGGATGGTTTCGATGTCGGCGTCGTGCTCCGGCGTGCGGTCGGTGTACTGGTCAAGCTGGGTCTTGATACGCTGCACTTCCTTGAACAGGCGGATGAAGCCGGCGCGGGCGTCGTCGCCCCTGAGGGCGGGTACCGCCTCCGGCGTACAGGGCAGATCCTGCGATTCCATGAAGCTGCGCAGGCGATTTACCGCATCACGGAACCTGTCAATGACGGCCGGCACGGGATCCACCAGCCAGATATTGCGGGCGACTTCATTGTTCTGTTCGCCGGAAAAAAGCCTGACGGCTTCATCAACGGCGTCCTGCTGCTGCCGGAAGTCAAGGATATTTCCGTATGGTTTGGTATCATTAAGAACCCGGTTGGTGCGTGAAAAGGCCTGGATGAGCCCATGGTACCGCAGGTTCTTGTCCACATACAAGGTGTTCAAATACGGGGAATCAAATCCGGTGAGAAGCATGTCCACCACAATGGTGATGTCCGCCCTCTGAGCAAGGGGCACATCGGCGCGGGGGTACTTCTGCGCCTTGATGCGCTCCTGCACGTCCTGATAATACTGGTCAAATTCCTCGATGCTGTGGTTTGTGCCGTACCGGGTGTTGTAGTCGGCAATGATGGCGCGCAGGGCGGCCTTCTTGCCTTCGGGGTCCACGGCGTTGTCGGCCTTTTCCTGCGGCAGGTCTTCCTGTATCTGCCGCACGTCCCTGTTGCCCTCGGCGGGCGGGGAAAAAACACAGGTAATGTTCAGCGGGCGGAAGGACGGATCGTCTTTCTTTCTGGCCGCCTGACATTCCCGGAACAGCTCGTAATAGGCAACGGCCTCATTGATGGAGCCTGTAGCCAGCAGAGCATTGAACTTGCGCTGTGCGGTGGCCTGATCGTGCTTGGCAAGAATGGTCTCCACCACGGCGCGGCGGGCAGTGTCCGTACCCGGGCGGGGAACGTCCTCCCCCTGCGGGCGGAAATAATCCACATGAAAGCGCAGGACGTTGTGATCCTCAATAGCGTTGGTGATGGTGTAGGCATGCAACAGACGCTGGAAGATATCTTCCGTGGTTTTGTAAAAGGCCTGCTGCCCTTCCACCTGCTGATAACGGGCATTTTGCTCAAAAATGGGCGTGCCGGTAAAGCCGAACATCTGGGCGTTGGGGAAAAATTCGCGGATGGAGCGGTGATTCTCGCCGAACTGGGAACGGTGACATTCGTCAAAGATGAAAACCATACGCTGATGGCGCAGGGGTTCCAGTTTTTCGCGCCAGGCGGCGCGGCTGCCGCCGTCCAGCGCAAGAGACAGCTTCTGGATGGTGGTGACAATAACCTTGTCGGCGTAGTCAGTGGAAAGCAAGCGTTTTACCAGCGTAGAGGTGTTGGTGTTTTCTTCCACGCAGCCTTCCTGAAAGCGGTTGAATTCCTGCCGTGTCTGCCGGTCAAGATCCTTGCGATCCACCACAAAAAGACACTTGGCGATGTCGGCATTGCCCTTGAGCAGCGTTGAGGCCTTGAAGGAGGTCAGGGTCTTGCCGCTGCCTGTGGTGTGCCAGATATAACCGTTGCCGTCATTGCGGCGGATGCAGTCCATAATGGCCCGTACCGCGTATATCTGATAGGGGCGCATCATAAGCAGCTTCTGCTCGCAGGCCACCGGCACCATGTAGCGGCTTATCATTTCGCTCAGGGTACACTTGGACAGAAAGGCGTCGGCAAAGGCATCCAGCGCGGTAATTTTGGTGTTGTTCTCGTCGGCAAACCGGTAAACAGGTAAAAAGCGCTCGTCCGCGTCAAAAGCAAAATGGCGATCGTTATTGTTGGCAAAGTACCATGTCTCGCTGCGGTTACTGACAATGAATATCTGGATGAAGCAAAGCAGCGTTCTGGTATAGCCGTTTCCGGGATCACGCTTGTACTCCACAATCTGTTTCATGGCTCTGCGGGGGCTGACAGCCAGATTTTTCAGCTCTATCTGCACCACAGGAATGCCGTTGAGCAGCAGAATGACATCATAGCGGTGATGACTGGCGGCGGTATTGATGCGAAGCTGATTGACGACTTCAAAGCTGTTTTTGCACCAGTCGCGCGTATTCACCAGCGTAAAGGAAAGCGGCGTTCCGTCATCCCGCTCAAGCGTATGAAGTTCGCGAAGCGTACAGGACGCCTTGTACACGTCACCGCTGACGACCATATCCATGAGGCGGGAAAACTCGGCGTCGGAGAGATGAACGCGGTTCAGTTCCTCGAAGCGGGCGCGGAAATTGGCCTCCAGCGCCGCGCGATCATGAATGTCCGGGCGATAGATGTACTTAAGATCGTCCGCCAGTTTATTGAGGAGCTGTTGTTCTATATCCTGTTCCAGCATGGGGCCACCGTAACGGCAGGAGAGATAATCAGGGCAAGCGGCAAACTGGGGCAAGGATATATCCTTTGCCCACGGCGGCGCAACGCTTTTTTGCTCGCAGGGCAGAAAAAAGGGAGAAGAACCGAGATGGTTACTTTTTAAGAAAGGATGCTCTGGCGGAACAGACAAGCACGACAAGCAAAAGGATACATCCCACAACCCCGCCTGCCATTTCGGCAAGCGCCGTCAGGTTACTGGAATCCGCCCTGAAGACAGCCCACATGTTCCCGACATACGCGCACAGGGGATACAGGGGAGGAACAAGAAAAACCGAGAGAAAACCAAATTGTCGCAACGTATACTTCCATTGCGGTTCCGGCAGGATTTTCTGACACATATCCCGCAGCACCCTGTCCGCATCTTTCTGAAGTTCAAGAAAATGCTGCGATATAAAATGTTCTATCTCCTGTTCCGTGGGGTTTTGTTCTCCCCTGCTCTGCGCAAGATAAAGCTGGCGAAGTCCCTCTCCTGCATTTTTGGGGTGTCCTTGAAACAAGAAAGTTCTTGAGAGACTGACGCGCCTGATCCGGGTTCACATCCATCTCTCCCTGGCAACAGCTGCAATGCGCTCATCAAGAAATTTTGCAAGCGGGTTATCACCTGAAACATCGCTTTGAAGAGCGTCATGAAACGTATTCCCCGATACCTGGCCGGCGAGTTTGCTCAGGTCATGCCTGTTGTCATAATTTCTGATGGACTGCCCTGTCAGCATGAAAATTTCAAGCTGACATATCCGAATGCCAGGATGAAGCACCAGCGAGGACGATCCGAGATTTCGGATAACAAGAGGCATATGCCCTTCAAATCCGGGATTAATGTACGATCCTGCGGAAATATCCAGACCGCATCTTGCAAGGCTGTTGCGGGTATCAATACGCCCGTTGATGAACGTGCTGAACTTCAAATATTCCGCTGTGTAGCCCACAACGTAGGTATTGGGTTCGAGCCTGAAGCCGGATCGGATGTCATGCGTTTGGGTGCGCTGTTTGATGTCTTCCATATCAGGGGAGGCCAGATCAATTTCCCCCGGAAGCAGTGTTTCCACCTTGTCGCCAAGAGTAAGATCTATGCTGGCAGGCTGAATATTGTTGAGGTGCAAGGGTTCTATGCTCAATATTCCGTTCTCAAGGGCTTCAAGAATGGCCTTGTCGCTATAAACCGGCATGATACTTCTCCAGTTTCCTGCTCATTGCTTATCATAAAAAACTGTGACAAAAGACTACATTGGGCCAGATCGGAAGGCAAGAAGATTTCGGGGTGCTCCGTTAGAGCATAACAAGCACACACCCCGGTATCGGGTAAATTTTAAGGAAACGCCGATTAAAGCGTTTCCCGCGGTCTTGCGGAGCATGACCGCCCGCGAGTCCTGAAGAGGAGAAATCTATTTTTCCAGTCAAATGAACGAGTTGACGTATATTTCCCAAAAAGGCAACAGCCTCAACTTCCGGGCAGTTCGCCGGAAGGGGACAGGAGGCGTCACCAACCCATATTTAATCATCAGTAGTCAGCTTCCCCCGGCAGGGAAATGCCCATCTTCCGCATCCGCGTTCTGAGCGTGGTGTAATGAATATCCAGAATCGCCGTGGCGGAACCCGCCCCGGTCAGCTTGCCGCCGCAGTGCTCCAGCACGTCCCGGATGTAGCGGTCTTCCCATTCGCGCAGGGTGGGCCAGTCGCGCGCCATCCCCCGGGATGCTTCCTTTTCTTCCTGAAGGCCCTCTTCCTTTCCGGGCAGGGGGCGGATGGTGAAATGCAGACGCTCCGCGCCCCCGCCGGCATTGTTCTCCAGCAGGGCGCGCTCCACCACATGTTCCAGTTCGCGCACATTGCCCGGCCATTCATAATGATACAGGCTGTGCAGATCCCGCTCCTCCACACGCGGCACAAAGGCCAGCCCCATCTTGTGGCTCTTGGCGCGGATGAAATGAGCGACCAGATGCGGGATATCACCCTTGCGCCGGACAAGGGGAGGAATCTCGATGGGCAAAACGGAAAGACGGAACCACAGATCCTTGCGGAAGCGCCCGTCCGCCACCTTGTGCGGCAGATCGTCATGAGTGGCGGCAATGACCCGCACATCCACCGGAAAGAACTTTGTGCCGCCCACCCGTCTCAGCATGCCGCCGTCCAGCACCCGCAGCAGGCGCACCTGCGCGGAAAGGGACATTTCTCCTATTTCATCCAGAAACAGGGTACCGCCCTCCGCCATTTCAAAATAACCGGGGCGCGAGGCCTGCGCTCCGGTGAACGCTCCCTTCTCGTGACCAAACAGCTCGCTGTCCAGCAGACTTTCCGGGATGGCTCCGCAGTTGACCTTGATCAGGGGGCCGTCCCTGCGGACGGAAAGCTCATGAATCATGTCGGCCACGGCTTCCTTGCCCACGCCTGTTTCCCCCATGATCAGCACGGCGCTGTCCACCCGCGCCGCCTGTTCGGCCATGCGCCGCACACCCGCCAGCCCCGGGCACAGACAGACCTTTTCCGTGCCGCCCAGGCCGGTTACGGGCGAAGGGGGCGCGCCGTACAGCTTGATGCCCGACAGCCTGACCCGCAGTTCCTCGGCCAACGGCCCGAGCAGACGGCGCAGCCCGGCCGCGTCCTCCTCACCAAACACATCCGGCTCGTCGGCCCAGAAATTGAATACAAAAATCGCGCTCCCTGTATGGAACAGGGGCAGTCGCATCAGAGCGCGGTGATGCAGATAGGGGACATCCTCATTGCGCTTGTCCTTCAGCATTTCCGGCTTCTGGTACGGACGCAGATCCCGCAGCACCACGTCGTCCGTTATGTGCTCCCTGTCCACCAGCGGCGGAAGCCTGCCCGCCACGCTGTACTTGTTGGAAACATTGACCGTGCTGGTATCGGACATGGAAATGATCGTGCCTCCGTCCGGCGTGCAGAACAGGGCGTTGATGCGCACCACGGGCAGAAACTGACGCAGCATGTCGTGCAGATAGAGCAGCACATGGCGCAGGCCGCCCATGCGGTACATCACCAGGCAGGACATGGCGGCCGAGTCGGACGCGAACATGCTGAGCTTGTCCATGATATCATCCTTATAAAAATACAATGCGTTTTTATAACATGCCTGATAAAGCCCCATACGTCCAGCTGAACGCCTTGTTCCAATATGCTGTTTTAATTATATGATAATTCTGGCACGCTCCTTGCTATCATAAAAGCATCACAGGTGCCCCCCCCTGTCCGGCCAACGCGCGTCCCACCAGGCCGTGTGCCGTGCAAGGTGCCGGGGCATGCGGAACACTCCAACATGACAGGAACTTACATGGAGGATTTTATGAAAAAGGCGGGAGCTTTGCTCTTTACGGCCCTGTTTGCCCTTTCCGGCGTTTTGCCCGGCTCCGCGCAGGCCGCGCCGGAATACACGCTCAGCCTCAATCTGCCCATCCCCCCCATCCACACCCGCTGGCAAGGGCCGTTGAAAGCCTGGGTGGACGAGGTGGAAAAACGCAGTCAGGGCCGCCTGAAAATCGAACCCTATTTCGCGGAAGCCCTCAGCCCCCGCTCCGAAGCGTTTGAATCCGTAAAATCCGGCATTGCGGATATCACCGAATGCGCCTATGAAGCCAACTCCGGCCAGTTCCCCTTCCATGAAGGCATTCTGTCCATTTCCTCCCCGGCTCTCTTCCTCGGAGACGGCACCGCGCTGGTCAAGGGCATGTACGAGCGCTTTCCCCAGGTACTGAAAGAACTTGACGGGGTTAAGTTGCTGTTCACCCATGCCTGCGGCTCCCTGAGCATCGCTACCACCAAAAAGCCCGTCCGTACCCTGGATGACCTCAAGGGCCTCAAAATCAACGCCAACAGCGCCATGATCGCCGAACGGCTGAAAAAACTGGGCGTTTCCGTGGTGTCTCTGCCGTTGTCCGATCTGTATTCCGCCATGGAACAGGGCGTCATCGAGGGTTCAACCATATCCCCCGAACTGCTGGTATCCCGCCGCTACGGCGACCCCCTCAAATACATCACCGAAATTTCCGTGCAGAATACCCTGTTCTATTGCGTCATGAATGAAGACGTGTACAACGGGCTGCCCGAAGATCTGCGCAAGGTGCTGGACGACGTTTCCGGCGAATTTGCGGACAAAGCCTTTGCCGACTACTGGGAAACGGCTGATATTTCCGCCATGCGCAAGTGGATCGCCGACATGGGCGGCAAGGAAGTCATTCTGCTCAGCGATGCGGACTACAACGCGGCGCGCAATGTCATGCAGCCCCCTGTGGATGAATGGTTCAACATGCTTTCCACGCGCGGCTTGCCCGGCGCGGACATGAAGACGGCCTTTTACGAGCTGGAAAACAAGCTCGGCGTGAAGTGGGCGGATTCCCCCTTCTACAAGGCATATCTGGAAGCCCGCAAATAATCGGACTCTTCCGCGCCTCCCCGTTTTGATCCGCGGGGAGGCGCTACCCGGCATT
>CAJTSU010000017.1:19627-28387 GCA_910579055.1 uncultured Mailhella sp.
CCGGCCGCCGTGCGGCGGAACGGGTCTTTTTTCACGGCCTTTTTTACGGAGTCTTCTTATGACCCCCTCCATGCAGTCCCTTGTCTGCCCGGCACTGCAAAAGCTCTGCGACGCCTGTGCCGTTATTGAAAAACCTCTGCGCTGGTGCGGCAACATCGGCATCGTCTTTTTCTTCCTGATGGTGCTTATCACCTTTGCAGACGTGTTCCTGCGCTATTTTCTCGGCAAGCCGCTGGACGGCACGGTGGAAATCACCGGCCTGATGATGGCCATGATTGTGTTTTCCTACACAGGCTACGCCCAATACACGAAAACGCATATCAGCATGGACATTGTCACGCAGAAGCTGATGCCCGATTCCCGGGCCGTGCTGGAGTTCGCCACCACGGTATGGTCAGCCTTCGTCATCCTGCTGTGCATATTCGCCATGGTGAAATATGGCCTGACCAACAAAAAGGCCACGCCCATTCTGGGCATCCCTTACTCGCCCTTCATCTTTCTTGGCGTGGCGGGTGTGGCGCTGCTCTTTCTGGCGCTGCTGCGCGACACGCTGGTCACGCTGCTCGCCATGCTGCGGCAGGCCCGCGCGGGCAAGATCATCTTCGGCTTTATCCTCGCCGTTGCGCCGCTGCTCATTGCCTGGCATTTCGGAACGCACCGCATCCCCGGCCTGAGCGGTCTGCTTGTGGGCATCCTCGGCATCATCTTTCTTTTTGCCCTGTTCTTTCTCGGCATGCCCATAGGTTTTGCCCTCATGGCCACGGGCCTGCTTTTCGTATGCGTGCTCAGGGGGCAGGGCGCGGGCGTCACCATGTTCGGCAACTCGTGGTTCAACACGGTTTCCAACTATACCTGGGCGCCCCTGATGTCGTTCATGCTCATGGGCTACGCCTGCTATTACTGCCGCTTCGGCGAAGATCTCTACCGCCTGGGCACGGCCTGGATCGGCCATATGCGCGGCGGCCTGGCCATCGGCAGCGTCGTGGCCTGCACCCTGTTCGGCGCGGTGGTGGGCGACACCCTCTCCGGCACCATTGCCATGGCCGCCATTGCCCTGCCGGAAATGCGCAAGGCGCGTTATGACGACAGGCTGGCGCTGGGCACGCTCTCCTGCTCCGGCACCATCGGCGCGCTGATCCCGCCTTCCACCACATTTATTCTTTACGGAGTGCTGGCCGAGCAGTCCATCGGCGATCTGTTCATGGCCGGATTGTTCCCCGGCATCCTGTGCATGCTCTGCTTCATGGCCGTCATCTGGATCATGGCGCTGAAAAACCCCGAACTCGCCCCTCGAAGGGAAAAAGCCCCCCGCAGCGAACAGACAGCTTCTCTCAAAGGCGGCCTGCCCATTGTGGCCCTGTTCATTCTGGTTATCGGCGGCATCTACGGCGGCCTGTTCACCGCCACGGAAGGCGGGGCCATCGGCGCGGCGGGCACGCTTATTCTCGGCGTCGCCATGCGCCGCGTGAAGTGGAGCAACTTCCGCAAGGCCATGGAGGAATCCAGCCGCTTTACGGCCATGTGCTTCACCCTGCTCGGCGGGGCGACCATTCTGGGCTATTTCATGACCATGTCACGCATGCCCACCATGCTGGCCAACTCCATCGCCGGGCTGGACGTGGCCCCCATCGTGGTGATGATCGTCATCGTGCTGGTCATCTGTTTTCTGGGCTGCTTCCTGCCTGCCATTCCGCTCATTCTGATCTGCGTGCCCATCTTCCTGCCCATTGCCAAGAGCTTTCACTGGGATCTGGTGTGGTTCGGCGTCATCTTCGCCATCCTCAACAACATGGCGTCCATTACGCCGCCCTTTGGGATCAATCTCTTTGTCATGAAAGGCGTGGCCGATGTGCCGCTCGGCCTGATGTTCAGGGCGGCTCTGCCCTTTGTGGCGGCTCTGTTCGTCTGCCTCGCGCTGATCATCGCCTTTCCGCGGATTTCCCTGTTCCTCCCCCAGCTTATGAAAGTATAACCCCCGATTAAAGGAGATATATTCATGCCTCCCATTATCAATGAGGATCTCTGCACCCATTGCGGCATGTGTGCCGCCATCTGCCCGATGCATCTGTTCAAGCATGAAAAAGGCCGGGTTCCGGTGGTCGCGTATCCGGAAGAATGCTGGCACTGCAACGCCTGCGTGCTGGACTGCCCGGCCAGGGCCGTGGAACTGCGTCTTCCCCTCAACTATATGGTGCTGCATGTCGATGCGGACACCCTGCACGACTAGGAGGCCGTCATGCTGAAATTCAATGCTCCCATCACCACGGATGTTCTTGTTGTCGGCGGCGGCATCGGCGGCCTGTGCGCGGCCATTGCCTCGGTGCGCGAAGGCGCGAAAACCCTGGTTGCGGAAAAATCCGACACCCGCCGTTCCGGCTCCGGGGCAACGGGCAACGATCATTTCGCCTGTTATTACCCCAAACAGCACGGCAACGATATCGGCGTGATCCTGAAAGAGCTGCGTCAAAGTCTGGTGGGCGCGTATCACGACGAAAAGCTTTCCCTGCGTTTTCTGGAAGAAAGCCTGCATGTGGCGGATCTGTGGCATGAATGGGGCATCAACATGAAGCCCTTCGGCGACGACTACGAGTTCATGGGCCATGCCTACCCCGGCCGCCCGCGCATCTGGCTCAAGTACGACGGCCATAACCAGAAGCAGGTGCTCACCCGCCAGGCCAGAAAGGAAGGGGTGGAAATCCTGAACCACCATCCCGTGGTGGATCTCGTTGTCGCGGACGGGGAAATCGCGGGCGCGCTGGCCCTGGATATTTCACAGGATGAACCTTCCTTCACCGTGATCCGGGCGAAGAAAGTCATCCTTGCCACCGGCACGGCCAACCGCCTGTATCCGGCGGCGGGCTCGCCCGGCTGGCCCTTCAATACCGCCTTCTGCCCGGCCTGCGCGGGCGCGGCCCAGGCGCAGGGCTGGCGCATCGGCGCGAAGATGGTGAACATGGAAATGCCCAACCGCCACGCCGGGCCCAAATTCTTCGCCCGCGCGGGCAAGTCCACCTGGATCGGCGTGTACCGCTACCCCAACGGCAAACTGCTCGGCCCCTTTGTGGACAAGGCCACCCGCTATGTGGGCGACATCACCTGCGACGTGTGGAACTCCGCCTACACCGACGTGCTGCTGAACGGCTCCGGCCCGGCGTATATCGACTGCACGCAGTCCAGCCCGGAAGACCTGGCCTTCATGCGCGAAGGCATGATCAGCGAGGGGCTGACCACGCTGGTGGACTACATGGATCGTACCGGCCTCGACGTCTCGAAACATGCCGTGGAATTCATGCAGTATGAGCCGCACATCATCGGGCGCGGGCTGGAAATCGACATCGACGGGCAGACCTCCATTCCCGGCCTGTACGCGGCGGGCGACATGGTGGGCAACTTCCGCGCGGATATCGCGGGCGCGGCGGTGTACGGCTGGATCGCGGGCGGCCATGCGGGCAGAAACGCCGCTTCCGCCGCGCTTGCGGAGGCGGAAAAGTCTCCCTGGGTGGAAGAACGCGCCGCCTATTACAGCCGCTTTATTGAGAGAAAACGCGGCGCGGGCTGGAAGGAAGCCAACCTGGGCCTTCAGCAGATCATGGATTCCTATGCCGCCGCGGGGCCGCATCGTCTGCGCTCCGCCACTCTGCTCACCGCCGGGCTGAAATATCTGGGCGATCTGCGCAAAAATTCGGAAGAACAAATCAAGGTGGACGACGGCCACAGCCTGATGCGGGCCATTGAAAGCCTTGACCTCATGGACAACGGCGAAATCATCATGCACGCCGCGCTGGAACGCAGGGAAACCCGCGATATGCACCGCCGCTCCGACTACACCTTCACCAACCCCCTGCTTGCGGACAAGTTCCTGACCGTGCGCAAACAGGGCGGGAACGTGATCAAGGAATGGCGTCCGCGCCGGAACGCCTGAGGCAAGGGAGCCGTTGATGTATTCTGCGAATATGGTCAGCGGCTCCGGAAGAAAGGCTTCACCCCCCCCCTCGCAATTCACCTTACAGTTCATTTTTAAGGAGCAGTCATGTTTCAATCCACAGTCGCCCCATCCGGCGACTGACTCCGCGGCCGACGGATAGGGGGCGTGCGGATTACCCCTCCCTGAAGGGAGGGGGTACGGAAAAGGATTTCATCGGCTTCGCCGTCTTGTCAACTACTCGTTTCCCCCTCAAGGGGGAGGTCTCAAACCACAAAGGAATTTTTATGAACGTCAGAACCATGTTCGCCTCATTCCTGCCGGCCGCGCTGGCCGCCCTTGCCCTTTGTCTGCCCGGCGCGGCGCAGGCCGCGGACTACCCCAGAAAACCCATTTCCATCGTCTGCGCCTTCGGGGCGGGCACCGGGGCCGATCTCATCCTGCGCCCGGCCATTCCCTACATGAAGGAAGCTCTGGGCGTGGATGTGGTCACGGAATACAAGGCAGGCTCCGCCGGCATCGTGGGCGCGAACTACTTCGCCACCAAGCGGCCGGACGGGTACAGCCTGCTCTTCTACAACCAGCCCCACATTCTTTTGCAGGAAATGTTCATGAAAACGGCGTACAAGACGGAAGATCTCGTACCCGTGCTCGGCCTGACCTACCGCCCGGACTTTCTCATCGCCCGCTCCGACGATGACCGCTTCAAGACGGCGCAGGACGTGCTGGACTACGCCAAAGCCAACCCCGGCAAGCTGACTGTGGGCACCGTGGGCATGTATTCGGGCAATCACCTCACCTATCTGCTGCTGGAAAGGAACGCCGGCCTCAAAATGACCCGCGTGCCCTTCGAGAGCGGCGGCAAGATGCTGGCGGCCATGCTGGGCGGCCAGGTGGACGTTATCCTTTCCTCGTACATGTGGATTCCCACCTATGAGGGCAAGCTGACGGCCCTGGCCAGCGCCACGCAGGAACGCCTTGCCCCGGAAGTTCCCACCTTCATCGAATGCGGCGTGAACAACGTGTACGGCTCCACCAACTCCAATTTCGTCTTTGTCAGCAAAAAGGCCCCCAAGGAGGTGATCGAATTCCTGAAGGAAAAGCTCGCGCCTCTGGCCGAAAACAAGGCGTTTCTGGCGGACTTCCTCAAGGCCACCAGTGAATACGACTGCGCCGTGTATGACTGGAAAAAGTGCGAAGAGGAAATACGCGCCTACCGCGATCAGATTGCTTCGGTTGAAGACCTGCTGCGCCAGGCCGACTGACCCGTTGATCGGAGCGGAAAGGCGCGGCCAAGCCGCGCCTTTCCGCTCCTCATCCCCCTACGTCGGGAGAAACACATGCTTGATCTGATAGTCCAGGGCATCCTGACCTGTCTCAGCCCCGTCAATCTGCTGGCCATGCTCCTTTCCGTCCCGCTGGGAATCATGGTGGGGTGCCTGCCGGGATTCGGCGCGGCCACAGGGCTGGTGCTCGTCCTGCCCATGACCTATTCCATGGAACCATCCACCGCGTTCGTCGCCCTGACGGGCATCTACCTCGGCGCGGAATACGGCGGCTCCATTTCCGCCATTCTGCTCAACACGCCGGGCACGGCCGCCGCCGTGGTGACCAGCTTTGACGGGCATCAGATGGCCCGGCGGGGCAAGGCGCGCGACGCCCTGCTCATCTCCAACATTGCTTCCTTCAGCGGCGGAATGTTCGGCGGCCTGTGCATGCTGCTGTTCATGCCGCTGCTCGGCTCCTTCGTTCTTGAATTCGGTGCCGGAGAAATCTTTGTTCTGTCCGCGGCCGGGCTGCTTCTTGTGGGCTCCGTGACCAGGGGCAACCGCATCAAGGGCATCATTTCCGTGGGCCTGGGCCTGCTGTTCACCTTTGTGGGCGCGGACGGCGTGACCGGCGTTTCCCGCTTCGATTTCGACATTCCCATCCTGGTGGGCGGGCTGCCGCTCATCGCCGGGCTGCTCGCCATGTTCGCCATCCCCCAGATGCTGGACGTGGCCATGAGCCCCCGGCAGGACACCACAAAGATACACATGGGAGACGGCGGCCTGCGCGACAATATGGGCATGTTCGCCCGCTATCTGCGCAAAATCTACCGCTGCTATCCCCTGAATATTCTGCGTTCAAGCCTCTTTGGCGTGATCATCGGCATCATTCCCGGCGTGGGGGCGGCGGTATCCAGCATGGCCGCCTATTCAGCCGCGAAAAAAGCCTCAAAGCACCCGGAAGAATTCGGCAACGGCGCGGAAGAAGGCATTGTCGCCCCGGAATCCGCCAATAACGCGCTGGTGGGCGGTTCGCTCATTCCGGTGCTCTCCCTGGGCATTCCCGGTTCGGCGGCCGCGGCCCTGTACATGGGGGCCATATTCATGCACGGCATGACCCCCGGCCCCAACTTCCTGATCAAGCAGGCCGATCTGGTCTACATCCTGATCATGGCCGTGTTTCTCTGTTCGGTGGTGCAGCTTGTTCTCGGAGCGCTGACCATCGGCTCCTTCGCCAACATCCTCAAGGTGCCGGCCTCCCGGCTGTTCCCCGCCGTCATCGCGGTATGCTGCATCGGGGCCTATGTGGTGCGAACCCTGGATTTCGACATTTCCTTCTTTATCTGGCTCGGCCTGATCGCCTATCTGCTGAGCGCGCTCGGCTTCAACATGGGGGCCGTGGTGCTGGGGGCCTTTCTTGCTCCGGCCATGGAACGAGCGCTTATGGAAGCCATGAGCATCGCCCCGGCCATGGGCGGCCTTGTTCCCTACTTTATGAGCCGTACCATTGCCCTGGTCATGCTCGGCGTCATCCTTCTGTATCTGGCCTTTATTCTTGTCAGCTCATGGCGTCATGCGCGCATCTGCCCGCCCGGCGAAGAGGAAGGCACATGCCTGCCCGCCGAATGGAAAGGGGAGCGCGGCACGGATCTGGCCGTGTTCATCCTGCTTATCCTCGGCTCGCTGTGGCTCGCTTCCATCTGCGCGGACTATCCCTTCCGAAGCCGCCTTTTCCCTCTTATCACCTTCGGCCTGATCATACTCTGCTGCGTTATCGGCATTGTGCGCTGCGTGTTCTTCAGCGCCGCTTACGGAGGACGCAACATTTGCCCTCTGGCGCGCGTTCCCTGGCGCAAGTTCGTGGTGCTGGGCGTCTACATGGGCGGCTATCTGGCGCTCATGAAGCTGGTCGGCTTCTATATCGCCACCGTGCCCTACATCATCGCCAACAGCCTGACCATCCATTTCTGGCAGGAGGGCGGCATCACGAAACGGCGCGTGCTGTGGGACGTCTTTTTCGCCCTTGCCTACACGATTGTTATCTATCTTGTGTTCACAGTCGTCTTTCTTTCTGAAATGCCCATGCCCGAGTGGCTGGAATATATGGAATTCTGATGCGCCCCCAGGGGCCGCATCCGGCAGGAGGTCTTCATGCCCGCACTGAAAAAGCTGCTCGAACCGGGCCGCATAGGTTCCCTTGAACTCAAAAACCGTCTTCTCTACTCCGCCATGGATCTGCGCTCCACCGACGGGCGCGGCCACATCAGCGGCGAAGCCGCCGCCTCTCTTGTGGAACGCGCGCGGCACGGCGCGGGCATGGTGTGTCTGCCCGGCGTCTACGCCTGGCAGCAGGAGGGCACGCCCCACGGCAAAACCATTTCGCTGCAAAGCGATGATTTCATTCCGCAGTTTGTGCCCATTGCCCAAAAGGTGCATGAGCTGGGCGCGCGGCTCATGGTGCAGATCGGGGCGCGCGGCACCCGCATTGAAGGCAGTGACAGCGCTTCCGGCCCCAGCCCGGTGCGCTTCGGGTATTCGCCCATTGTGCCCCGTGAAATGACCGTGGACGAGATCCGCGAACGGGTATCCCTGCTGGGCGACGCCATACGCCGCGCGCGTGAAGCGGGAATCGACGCGGTGGAAATTCACGCCTGCACCGGCAAGCTTGTGTCCATGTTCCTTTCCCCCTACAGCAACCGCCGCACGGACGAATACGGCGGCAGCACGGAAAACCGCACCCGTTTCCTGCGCGAAATCATTGCCGACGCGCGGGCCAAGGCCGGGAACGATTTTCCCCTCAGTGTGCGCCTTACCGTGGACGACATGCTGCCCGGCGGCATTGACCTTGCGGAAGGTCTGCGCATCGTGAAGCTTGTTTCCCCGCTGGTGGACGCCGTTCAGCCCTCAACCGGCACGCAGGAGCGGATCTGGAATATTTCCTGCTCCTATTTCTTCCCCCCGGCCTATATGCTGTCCACCACGGAAGCGGTCAAACAGGTCAGTTCCGCGCCGGTCATCGCCATGGCCAAACTGGGCGAACCCCTGGTGGCGGAAAGGGCTCTGGAGGAAGGAAAGACCGACTTCATCAGCCTGGGCCGCCCCCTGCTCACCGATGCCCGCTGGCTGGAAAAGGCCGAAGCCGGAGATTACGCTTCCATCCGCCGCTGCATCGGCTGCCTGAACTGCTTCACCTTCAATGACAGAACGGAAATTCAGCCTGCCCGCGTCAGCTGCACGGTGAACCCCGAACTGCTGCGCGAGGCGGAATACGACGTCCCGGCAAAGGCGTCCGTTTCCAAACGCGTGGCCGTGGTCGGCGGCGGACTGGCGGGCCTGGAATGCGCGCGGGTTCTGGCTCTGCGCGGCCACGACGTCGATCTGTACGAACAGGCCGCGGAGCTTGGCGGCCAGTGGATTGTGGCGGCCCGCTCCCCGCACAAGCACGAGGAGAAAACCCTTATCCCCTGGCTGGAGCGAGAAATTCGCAGGCTCGGCGTGCGGATTCATACCGGCGTGAAGGTCACGGCGGACATGCTGAAAGCGGCGGCATTCGACGAAAACGTGCTGGCC
>CAJTSU010000017.1:28507-30170 GCA_910579055.1 uncultured Mailhella sp.
GGCGGCCGCTATATCGGCATGGAATGCGCGGTAAAGCTGGCGGAACAGGGACGCCATGTTTCCGTGGTGGACGCGTTGGAAATCGGGCACGGCACCAACCCGCGCATTCTCGGCCTGTACCGGAACAAAATGGTGGAAAACGACGTTCATCTGTTCCCGAACTCGCCCGTGCTGCGCTTCATGGACTACGGGGTGGACATCGCCCACCTGAACAGCATGCTCAGCCTCAAGGCCGACACCATCGTGCTGGCCGTGGGAACCCGCCCGGTGAACGAACTCGGCCCCGAACTGGATGCTCTGGGCCTGACATATCGCCTCATCGGGGACTGCAAACGCGTGGGAGACGCTCTGTACGCCATGCGCGACGGCGCGGAAGCAGGGTTTGGCGTTTAAATTTTTTTTGCGGGGGAGGGAGAACCTTTCTGAAGAAAGGTTCTCCCTCCCCCGCGCCCCCTCCCTTCCCAAGACTTTTATCAGGGCAATTTTTATGAGCTATCCTCATCTCTTCACGCCGGGAAAAATCGGCAAGCTCGACATATCCAACCGCTTCATCATGACGCCGACGCAAACGCGCGGCGGCGACGCGGACGGGTACGTCACCCCGGAACTCATCGCCTTTCATCGCGCCCGCAGTCATGACGGCAAGGGGCCGGGGCTGGTCATCGCCCAGCAGACGTTCGCCTGGCCCGCCGTCAAGCTGGCGCGGGGGCTGGCTCTGTGGGACGACAGATATATTGAGAAACTGGCCGCCCTGGCCTCCGCCATCAAAGACGGCGGTTCGCGGGCCGTGCTTCAGCTCGGCGGTTCCGGCTCCCGCCTGGCGGGCATAGACATGGCGCCCTCGCCGGTTGTCGGTTCGTGGAACATGAAGCGCCCGCGCGAGATCAGCCGCGAGGAAATGATGCAAAACCTCAGGCATTATGCCGAAGCGGGCCGCCGCGTCCGTGAGGCCGGGTTTGACGGCATCTCCCTGCACGGCGGCGCGGGCAAGTATATCTCGCAGTTTCTTTCCCCATGGAGCAACCGCCGCACGGACGAATTCGGCGGTAGCCCGGCCAGGCGCATCCGTTACCCGCTCATGATCATGAACGCCATACGGGAGCAAGCCGGAGCGGACTTTCCGGTCATTTTCCGCATGTTCTGCGCCGAGCATACCGAAGGCGGGCTGAGCATCGGGGAAGGCATCGAACAGATCGCCCTGCTCTCCGCAGGCGGCGTGGACGCCTTTCTGCTCGGCACCGGCGCGCAGGAAAGCCTGTGGAACGACTGCCCGCCCTACTGCGCGCCGGAAATCCCCGGCCTGGAAGACTTCGCCGCCGTCAAAAAGGCCCTGCCGGAAGTTGCTGTCATCGCCAACTGCGGCATTCATGATCCGGCCAGGGCCGAGCGCATCCTCGCGGACGGGCAGGCGGACTTCATCGGCATCTGCCGTCCTCTGCTGGCTGATCCCGACTATGTGGACAAGGTCAGACGCGGCCGGCCTGAAGATATCCGCCCCTGCCTGCGCTGCAACAACTGCCAGACCTGGGAGGCGCGCCCCGCTCTGGCCGGGCGCGGCATGTGCTGCACCGTCAACCCCGCCCTTATGGTGGAGGAAAGCCTTGGCAGCCTTCCCGCTCCCGCGCCCAAACGCGTGGTTGTGGTGGGCGGCGGGCTGGCGGGC
>CAJTSU010000017.1:30256-36865 GCA_910579055.1 uncultured Mailhella sp.
GCCGGGGACGACAAGCGGCCCTTCCGTACCCTCACCGCCGGGCTTGTCCGCCGCATGAAACAGGCCGGTGTGGACATCCGCCTGAACTCCGCCCCGGACAAAAACGCCATCCTGTCCGAACAGCCGGACGCCGTGGTTCTGGCCACCGGGGCGCATCCCCGCGATCTCGCCGGAGTCGACATGCTGCCCTCGCCGGAACAGAACGGCATCGCCCGGCTTTTCGGCATTGACGTGCTGCGCGGCGCGCGCGTGCCCGGCGGAAAGGTCGTGGTGATCGGCGGCAGGTATATCGGCATGGAATGCGCCATAAAACTGGCGGAACAGGGATATGAAACATCCCTGGTGGAAATGAACGAGATCGGACGCGGCGTCATTCTGCGCATCCGGGGCATGCTGTTCCGGCGCATGATGGAAACGGGCGTGCGGCTCTTCCCTTCGTCTTCCGTGTTCCGTCTCACCCGGCATCAGGTGGAAATCGCCCACGGAGGATCCGTTTTCCCGATTGACGCGGATGCCGTCGTTCTCGCCATCGGCACCGTACCGGACAAATCGCTTCAGGAGCACGATTTCGGCGTTCCCACCCATGTCATCGGCGACTGCCGGCGCATCGGAGACGCGCGCGACGCCGTGGCCCAGGGTACGGAACTGGGCCTGCGCCTTTGAACATATTTTCAACCTCCAACACAGGAGTACAAACATGCCTCCGGTTATCGACAGAAACAAATGCATAGGCTGCGGCACCTGCGCGGATATCTGCAATTCGCATATCTTTGTGCATGACCGCGCAGTGGACAAGGTTCCCCACATCAAATTCCCTGAAGAATGCTGGCACTGCGACTCCTGCGTGATCGACTGCCCGAAGCAGGCCATTACCCTGCGTATTCCCCTTTCCTACTCGTTGCTGCACGTCAACGCGTCCACCCTCAAGCTGAAGGAGAGCAAGTGATGATCCCCGCACGAAAGATTCTTGAAGCGGATGTCGTTATTGTGGGCGGAGGCATCGGCGGGGCCATGGCCGCCATTTCCGCGAAGGAAGCCGGCGCGGAACGCGTGGTCGTGCTGGAAAAATGCAACGTGCGCCGCTCCGGTTCCGGGGCCACGGGCAATGACCATTTCAGCTGCTATATTCCCGAAGTGCACGGCCCGGACATCGAACCGGTGCTCAAGGAAGCCATGGGCAGCCTGATCGGGCAGAACAAGGACCCCGGCATGATCCGCCTGCACCTGGAGGAAAGTTTCGACATCGTCAAGAAATGGGAAGAATGGGGCATCAACATGCGCCCGCTGGGCAAATGGAATTTTCAGGGCCACGCCCTGCCCGGCAAGCCCCGCGCCTTCCTCAAGTTCGACGGACGCAAACAGAAAGCCGTGCTGGCCGAACAGATGAAGAAACACGGCGTGCAGGTGCTCAACCATCATCCTGTGGTGGAACTGGCCAAAAAGGACGGACGTATCGCCGGTGCGCTGGCGCTGGACATCGGCACGCCCGAACCGGGCTTTGTGCTGGTGAAAAGCCCCAACGTCATCGTTTCCACCGGCCTGACGCACCGCCTGTACACCAACGCCGCCACTCCCTCGCGCATGTTCAACACCTCCCACTGCCCCAACTGCGCGGGCGGGCAGGCCCTGGGCTGGCGCGCGGGCGCGAAGATGGTGAACATGGAAATCCCCTATACCCACGCGGGCATCAAATACTTCCAGCGCGCGGGCAAGGCCACCTGGATCGGAGTGTACAGATACCCCGACGGACGCCCCCTCGGCCCCTTTGTCACCAAACCCGACGCCGAATACGGCGACGTGACCGCCGATATCTGGAATACGGCGTTCTCCGACGTCATGCACAACGGCAGCGGCCCCGCCTACCTGGACTGCTCCGAATGCACGCCGGACATGCTTTCGTACATGCGTCAGGCCATGTTCGACGAAGGCCTTTCCGCCCTTGTGCATCATATGGATGACAAGAGCATCGACCCCGGCAAATACGCCGTGGAGTGCATGCGCTATGAACCCACGCTGCACGGACGCGGGCTGGATGTGGACAGGGACGGCCGCACGTCCGTGCCCGGACTGTACGCGGCGGGCGATCTGGTGGGCAACGCGGGCTGCGGGCTCGGGCTGGCAGCATGGCTTGGTTGGCGCGCGGGCAAAGCCGCCGCCGGGGACGCCCGCGCTGTTTCCGGCTCCGCGGAGGAACTGGCCGCCGTGCCTTCCATCAGAACCAAAATGGAACTTCTTTCCGCCTTCATGGAACGTGAAGACGGCCCGGACTGGCAGGAAGCCAACAATGCCCTGAACCAGATCATGGACGATTACGCCCCGGCCGGGCCGTACAAGGTGCGTTCGGAATCCCTGCTCAACGCCGGGCTTTCCTACCTCGCGCAGCTGCGGGAAGAAACGCTTTCCACGCTCCGGACAAGCTGCTCGCATACCCTGATGCGCGCCGCCGAAGTGCTGGATCTGTTCGACTGCGCGGAAGCCATCTTCCACGCGGCGCTGGAGCGCAGAGAAACGCGCGCCGCGCACAAGCGCTCCGATTATACCTTTACCAACCCGCTGCTGGCCGACAGAATGCTGGACGTGTTCCGTGCGGAAGACGGAACGATCACCGCGGAGTGGCGGAACAAGCGATAACGCCGTTTTGGACGGATCGAGCGGGGCGGGAATACCCACAGGTATTCCCGCCCCGCTCCGAAACAGTGTTAATACTAACCCTGGCCGCCGGAGGCGCGAGCGCGGCGTTTTCCGCGCAACACGCAAGCGAGGGCGAGTATCGGCCTGCGAGCCTACGCCAGCCGCAAATACAACTCCCGCCCGACCCAGGCATCCGTGGCGGCGTAAAGAAGCTGCCGCGGCGTAAGCTCCTCTTTCTCCCAATTGGAGCACTGAGCGCTCTTGCTGATGCGAAAGCCCAACAATGTGGCCGCAAGAGAACGCAGGCCCTGCGCCTGTACGCCGCGGGCTTTGGCCAGGTGGGCCAGATCCACGGCTCCGCCGGGAGTGAATGCGTGCAGACGGGCCAGCGCGCGCAGATCATCACGCACAGCCACACCTGCCTTGACAATGTGCGGATCGGCCAGCAAATCGACCAGGGCTTCTCCGAAAGGAACGCGGTTCAGTTGGAAAAGGAAGACGCAGTTTTCACCGCCAAGCTGTAGCAGTGCGGGGTTGCCGCTCTTGCCGCGGGTGAATACGGGGCGCGTTTCCGTATCAAACCCCAGTACCTTTTCCTTCCAGAGCAGATTAAGCGCGCGATCCTGTTCCTCCTCCGTCCGGATCAGACAAATTTCCCCCCCGTATGCGCGGATGGGAAGCAAATTGATTTCTTCCCTGCTCAGCGTACGCGGAGCGTCAGCCCAGGCTTCCACCACAGGTTCTCCGGGCAGGGCATCGCTTTTCGGCCTGTCCGATGACCGTTTTTTCCCATGCCGGGGGCGTCTGCGGGAAGAATGTTTCACCGGAGCAGATGATTCTGCGGAAAGCTCGTCAGACAGGGTTCTGCCCGAAGCTCCGTCCGAGGCCCAGGAGGAAGATGGGGAAAATGATGCAAATGTGTCTTCTGTCATGGGGTCATTCGGTTAGAGCATTGTGTGATTGAAAGAAAAAGCGGATGGTATAACAACTATTGTGCCATGTTTTTCTCTACCCCTTTTTCCCGCAAATCTCAAACAGAACCGCTGCCTCCGAAGAACATATTTTACCCCATGCGGCACGCCCTCAATCCGGGAGCCCTTTATGAACGTGCCTACGCGCCGCCTTTTTCCTTCAAAGCCCGCCTGTAGGCCTGTACCGCCCTGTTATGCTGAGCCAGGGTCGTTGAAAACACATGACCGCGATCCCTGCCCGAGGCCACAAAATACAGATAATTATGCCGCTCGGGATGCAAGGCGGCCTCAATGGCGGAAAGCCCCGGCGAACAGATCGGCCCGGGCGGCAGACCGGGAATCCGGTACGTATTATACGGATTCTTTTTATCCTCCAGGTGGCGGCGCAGCAGCGGCCCGGCAAAATCAGATCCCATCCCGTAAATCACCGTGGGGTCGGCCTGAAGCGCCATGCCTTTTCGCAAACGGTTGTGGTACACGCCCGCCACACGGGGGCGTTCTTCCGGCAGGCCCGTTTCCTTTTCCACAATAGACGCCAGAGCGAGCACACGCAGCAGTTCATCCGCTTCGGGCCGCGAACCAAGCCCCGCGCCTTCCCATGCGCCTGCCGTCTTGCGCCAGAAGGTATCCACCATGCGCCCGGCAAACGACTGCGCTGCCTTCCTATCCATTTCACGCGGTTTGGGCACAAGATAGGTGTCGGGATACAGGAAACCTTCCGCCGAGGCGAAGGGAATACCGTACTTGCGCAGAAACTCCGCATCATGAATGACGGCATCAAAATCAGCGGCCCGGCACACTCCCTCCTTTTCCAGCAGACGGCCCACTTCCCACCAGGGCAATCCTTCCGGCACCGTCACGCGGTGCAGCATCCCCCTGCCGCTCACCAGATGATCCAGCACCCTGCGCGGCCCCCAGCCGGTATTCACCAAAAACTGTCCGGCCTGAAGCTTGCGCCCCTGATCCGTCAGCCGGGCCAACAACTCAAAACGAACGGCGCTGGTGATAATGCCCTGCTCCTCAAGCCGGCGGGAAACTTTGGCCAGGGTAGAGCCCGGCTCGATCTCCACCATCTTGTTGCGGCCGGGCGTTTCCGGCGCGGCGTTCAAAAAACTCCGGGCTTCCCAGCCTGCATACATGCCGAAAAGCAGTACCGCCACAAGCAGGAACAAAAAACACTTGAGGACAGGATGACGCCGGACAGATGTGGAACTCATGCTTCCTTCCGTAAGGATTCCGGTTGCGAAAGAAAAGATTCGAGAATCAGCGCCGCCGCCGCCCGGTCAACCACCCCCTTGATTGCGCGGGCATCCCGTCCGGCCTCGGCCAGACGCTTTTCCGCGTCGGCACTGCTCAAAACCTCGTTCATGTAATAAACGGGCAGGGGCACGCGGCGCTTGAGCGAGGCCGCAAAATTGCGTACCTGCCTGGTGGTCAGGGACTCACTGCCGTCGTTGTACAACGGGTAGCCCAACACAATGGCGTCGGGCCGCTCTGCATCGATCAGAGCCAGCAATTCCTCAAAAAATACCGCCCGGATTTCCCGCTTCAACGTGCACCGCGGAAAGGCCATAATCCCGTCCGGATCGCTGACCGCCACCCCCACGCGCTTGGTACCGTAATCCAGTGCCAGATACTTCATGCCGCCACCCATCGCCACAGCAGGCAAACCCCGCACAGTGCGGCCAGAGCCGACACTCCGGCCAGTACATCGTCGATCATTATGCCCTGCCCGCCCTTCAGCCAGTTTTCCGACTTTTTCACCGGGCCGGGCTTGGTGATGTCAAACACCCGGAACAGGATAAAGCCCGCCGCAAGAGGAATCAGCGGCACCTGCGCCGGTCCGAGGGCAGGCCCGGGAAAGACGGCGGGCATGAGCGGAGAAAATACGGGGGAACACAGCGGAAACAAGGTAATCCACTGCCCGACCAATTCATCCACAACCACGCAGGAGGGGTCTTTGCCGCCGAGGAGCTCTTCGGCCCGGCCTGCCGCCCAGGAACCGACGATGTATAACACGACAAGCAGCGCCAGCCGCAAGAAAGACGGCAACGGCAGGAAAAACCACGGCGCAAGCGCCACAGCCAGGGCTGACCCCGCCGTACCGGGAGCCTTGGGAGACAGCCCGGCGAACCCCAGCCGGGAAATATGCAGGGCAAAACGATCGGTGACGCGAAGGGAGGAAACCCGGCTGTTCATATTTCACTCCATAACAAGAATTTGCTTCCGCTCCCCACTTTAGTGTGCCCTGTCGAGCTTGGCAAGCAGCCCGCCAATGACTATGTTGTCACAGGTTCGGCCCTTTCAACGCGAGCCTTTCCTTTCGGGCGGTTTCACAAACAAAAACCGCACGGTCAAATGACAGGGCGAGAGCATACTCCCCCTGGATGAAATACTTATGGAGGAATGCATGGCACAGTTCCATCACATCATGTACGGACAGGTTCTTTATGAGGACGGCCTCTCCTTTCAGGAGCTCCTGGACGCTGACGAACGCATCCGGACGCTGCTTCAGGAGGTGCTCTCCCTGTGCGGCGCAACGCATGTGGATTTTGACAGTCAGGCCGATGCCACACTGGTGGAATGCGTCTTTCCCCAGACAGATCGGGAATTCGCCCGCGATTTCTGCGAAACCATCGCCCGCAGGCTTGGCCCCGGCGTTCTGGCCCGCTTCCTGTTTCTGGACAGAGAGCTGACTTCCCTGCGGGGTTACTTTCTCGGGCGCGGCAAATGGCAAGAACAGGTCTTCACCATCCCCACGCCCAAAGAGGCCTTGTCCGGCAGGTTAATAACGCGTGACCGCAGCAAGCCTTCCCGCGAGGCCAGAGTGCTGGAGGCTCCCGCACCGGAACCGGAAAAAGACAGCGCGCCGCAAGCGGCCCCCGCCCAACCTGAATTTGATCATGCGGCCGCCCTGCAGACCATGATGACTATGTTGAATCGCAAAGGCCCTGTTCCAGAATAGTATGGATACTAACCTTGGCCGCCGGAGGCGCGAGCGTTAGCG
>CAJTSU010000018.1 GCA_910579055.1 uncultured Mailhella sp.
GCGGAGCCTCGTTCCGCTCGACTCCGAGAGCATTTCAATAACAAAATGCTCTAACGACTGCCGCTCGCCCATGTGGAACATGGGCGTTTTTAAGCGGATTTGCGGAAGCAAATCCAAGACGCCTTTCGCCCGTGTGGAACACGGGTTGCCTTTGCGGCAACGAATGTTACCGCCCGTACTGTAGTAAAAATACACATCGCGCACAGTGTTATCAACATGGTTCTATAATAGAGCCAAATTATAAAATGAACCGGCTCAGATCCGCGTCTTCGCGCACGTCTTCCAGATTGGTGTTGACGTAAGCCTTGTCCACCACGATTTTCTGCCCCCGGCAATCCGGGGCGTGGAAGGATATGTCCGCGAGGATTTTTTCCAGCATGGTATACAGGCGGCGTGCGCCGATGTTTTCCGTGCGGGAGTTGGTTTCTTCGGCAAAGGCCGCGATTTCCTCCAGGCCCTCCTGTGTAAATTCCAGCTCCACGCCTTCCGTGGAGAGCAGAGCGCTGTACTGCTTCTGAAGCGAGTTGTCCGGCTCCGTAAGAATACGCAGAAATTCCGCCTTGCCGAGCGGCTGAAGCTCCACACGCAGGGGGAAACGCCCCTGAAGCTCCGGCACCAGATCGGACGGCTTGCTGAAATGGAAGGCTCCGGCGGCGATGAACAGGATATGGTCGGTTTTAATCATACCGTGCTTGGTGTTTACCGTACTGCCTTCCACAATGGGCAGAAGGTCGCGCTGCACGCCTTCGCGGGAGATGTCGGAAGAACGCTGGGCCGCCGCGCTGCTGGCGATTTTGTCGATTTCATCAATGAACACGATACCGCTTTGTTCCACGCGATCGCGGGCCATCTCCACGATGCGTTCCTCATCCAGAAGCTCGTCCATGCACTGATCGAGCAGGATAGCCCAGGCCGCGCGGATTTTCATGCGCTTCTTCCGGGTACGGGGCGGGGAAAGACGCCCCATCATGCTCTTCATCTGATTGCCGATCTGTTCCATGCCGGGTATGGAAAACATGTCGATCTGAGGCCCGCTTTCCTTTACCTCGACTTCCACCTCGCGATCGTCAAGGTAGCCCATGCGCAACTGCCGGAGCAGCTTTTCCCGTGTGGAATCGTTGCCGCCGCCGGGCAGCAGCAGATCCAGCAGTTTGCCTTCCGCCGTCTCTTCCGCCTGCGCGCGCACGCGTTCATGCTCTTCTTCACGCACCAGCTTGATGCCCAGCTCCATAAGGTCGCGGATCATGGATTCCACATCGCGGCCCACATAGCCGACTTCAGTATATTTGGTGGCTTCCACCTTGATGAAGGGCGCTCCGGTGAGCCTGGCCAGACGTCGGGCGATTTCTGTTTTGCCCACGCCGGTGGGGCCCATCAGGATGATATTTTTGGGCGCAATCTCGTCGCGCAGCTCCGGGGGGAGCTGCTGCCGACGCCAGCGGTTGCGCACCGCCACGGCCACCATGCGCTTGGCCTGCTCCTGCCCGATGATGTATTTGTCCAGCTCCGCCACAATCTGGCGGGGAGTGAGAGAACTCATGACAGCTCCTTGTGTTTCCCGGTAATGTTCAGAAAGCGATTCTTTGACAGGGAACCGCCGTTAAAGCGTTTTGCGGGAGTTCCGGATTAAGGAACCGCTGATTTATTCTGCGAATAAATCAGCTCCATGCCCAAAGAGGCAAAAGCCTCTTTGGGAAAGGCACGCCAAGTCGTTCATTTAACGGGAAAAGTAAATTTTCCCTATTCACGACTTGCGGGCGGTCTTGCTCTGCAAGACCGCAGGAAACGCTTTAATCAGCGTTTCCTTAAATAATACCTCCCGGCGGAAAGGGAAGTGCGGGGAGTACATCCGGCGTTCGCTCCGCTGCAGAATTGTGCTGAAAATAACCTTGACCGCCGGAGGCGCGAGCGCGGCGGCTCACGGAACAGCTTTACCCCCGGCGGATGCCGGGATAATCTTGTTCCTGCGGCGTTGCCGCGCTATACCCGACCGGGAAACATGGAGCGACGCATATGGAACACCTTCGCAACAGTCCCGACTATCACCGCCGCCTTCTGACGGAATGGCAGAAACTCCAGCGGGGAGAAAAGGTGGATTCACGCATTGTGCGGGAACCCATTTATTCATCCTGGATGCGTTCGCGCGGGTGGGGCGTCGATCCGGAGCAGGAAAATGTTCATTCCATTCCGCAGGAGGAACTGGAACTGCTGCTGGAGGAAGAATCCCAACTGCTCAATATCACTTCGCCCGTGATGATGCCGCTGGTGGATATTCTGGGCAAGACGGGAAACTCGCTTGTGCTTGCCAATGCTCAGGGCATTGTCCTGAAAGTGTTCAGCACGGATGAACGCGCCCGCCCTCATTCGGTCAAACCCGGAGACTACAAGCGTGAGGATTTTCTGGGCACTGCGGGGTTGAGCACCTGTCTCCAGATTCGGGAATCTGTGGAAGTTGTGGCGGAGGAGCATTACCGGCGCATGTGGCACAACCATACCTGCGTGGCGGCCCCGGTTTTCAACTCGCGGGGGGAGATGCTTGGAGCGATAAGCGTAACGTCAAACCGTGAGGCCTTTCATCACCATACGGTTCCCTTTATTCATATGACGGCCAAGCATATTTCCGAACAGTTTCGTCTGCACGAGCTGCTGGCCGAACAGAACGCGTTGATTGAAATGATGGACGACGGGATCATCATGCTGGACGGCAACGGCATTATTACCACCATCAACAGCAAGGCGTTTTCCGTGCTGGGGATGGATTTGGCGCTGGCGGGCAAGTCCATTCACAGCCTGTTTGCCCCCTTTCTTCAGCTCAAATGGGTGGAGCAGGGGCAGGCGTTCTATAATGAAGAAGTGACCATCCAGATGCCCGAACATGCCTCCTGCGTCTGCATCCTTTCCTTTATTCCGAAAGATGTGGACGGAGGGGGAGGCGTGCTGATTTTGCGGGATATTTCGCGCATGAGGGAGTATGCGTCGCGCGTGAGCGGATCAAAGGCGAGCTTTACCTTCCGGAACATCATCGGGCAGTCGTCCGTGATGCAGAATGCCGTCAGCCAGGCCCGCCGCATTGCCCGACATGACATGGGCGTGCTGATCCTTGGGGAAAGCGGTACGGGCAAGGAGCTTTTTGCGCAGGCCATTCACAACGCAAGCCTCCGGCGCGAACAGCCCTTTGTCATTGTGAATTGCGGGGCGCTGCCGCGCGATTTGGTGCAGTCCGAGCTGTTCGGCTACACGGAGGGCGCGTTTACCGGGGCCAGCAAGGGCGGGCGGATCGGCAAGTTCGAGCTGGCCGACAAGGGCACTATTTTTCTGGATGAAATAGGCGAGATGCCCATGGACGCCCAAATCAACCTGCTGCGCCTGATCCAGAATCAGGAGGTCATGCGCATCGGCGACAAGGTTGCCCGCCCGGTCAATGTGCGCATCATCGCGGCCACCAACCGCGATCTTCAGGAGGCGGTGCGGCAGAAGCAGTTCCGCGAAGATCTGCTGTATCGCCTGAACGGCTTCACCTTGCGGGTTCCTCCGCTGCGGGAACGCCTTGAAGATATTGAGGAACTGATCAACTTCTTTTTGTCGCGCATCAGTTCCCGTTCGCCGGAGTTCCGCAGCCGCGTCTTCAGCGGCAGCGCAGTGGAAGCCATGAAACGCAGAACCTGGCCGGGAAATGTCCGGGAACTGGAAAATGCCGTGGAACGTGCGGTGTATATGTCTACGGGGCGTATTATTCAGGAGGAGGATCTCGGAGAGGTGTTTATTCCCCAGCCCGCACCGGATCCGGAAGCCGTGCGCCAGCACAGTGCCGGGGCGGAAAAAAGCCTGCTTGAAGATCTGATGATGCGTTACCGGGGAAATGTGCGGGAGGCTGCGCGGGAATTGGGCTGTTCCAAGAGTTCTCTGTACACGAAAATGAACCGGCATCATATCAGGGCGCGGGATTTCAGGATATTGAGTGTTCCGCCCCCGGCCGGAAAGAAACGATTGAGCGACCTTTCGCCCACGCAGATAGAGAAGCTGTTCAAGCTCCTGGGAGACGAGGACGGCGAGTAGAGCCTTCCGGCGGCCAGGGCCAGCCTCGACACCGCGCTGTGCGGCCTTTGGAAAAAGTAAAAATCTGGAAAAATTTGGATAATTTTGAAAAAAAACAGCGCTTCCGTTTTTGCACGAGCAAAATAATACACTGTAATACTGAGGAATTTTAATACAAATTGGAATAATTTCCCGCTCCCTGTACTCTGGCACGCTATTTGTATAACTCTTCACAAGAGCACGGCGTGACGGCCGGAGTGCCCGCAACTTTTTACAACTCGGAGTCGCGGATGGGAGCCTTTCTGTCACGGAGCAAACTGCGGAAACTGGCGTACCCTGTGGGGATCGCCATGACCTTGTTTCAATTATACTTTACCATCGGATTCGGGGTGTTGAGCGGAACCGCCATGGCGGCAATCTTCGTCAGCTTCGGGTTGTCGCTGATTTTTCTGCTGCGCCCGGCTGCACGATTTCCTCATGAGGAAGACGAACCCGCCGCGCTGTTGATTCTGGACTTGTGCCTTGCGGCACTTGCGGCGGCGTGCGCACTCTGGATCTGCCTGCATCTTGATGAGGTGATGGAACGGATGCGCTACATTGACCCCGTTCCTCCGGAAGCCGTATTCCTCGGCCTTTCTCTGGTGCTCCTGACGCTGGAAGGCACCAGGCGCACGGCGGGCCTGCCGCTCAGCATCATTGCGGGAGCATTTTTCCTCTACTTTCTCGGGGGCGAACATCTCCCCCGTGTGCTGGCCCACAACGGTTCTTCCCTCGCTGATATTGTGGAAAACATGTACCTCCAGAGTGACGGCATTTACGGCGTACCGGTTCAAACCGCCTACAGCGTGCTGTTCGCCTTCATCATGTTCGGGGCCTTTCTGGAACGCTCGAACATGAGTTCCATCTTTATGGAGCTGGCGTGCCTGCTGACCAGGAAGTCACAGGGCGGCCCGGCCAAGGTATCCATTTTCGCTTCCGCCCTGTTCGGCACCATTTCTGGAGCGGCGGCCGGCAACGTGTATACCACGGGCACCTTTACCATTCCGCTCATGAAGCGCTGCGGGTATCCCGCCTATTTTGCGGGCGCTGTGGAGGCTGTGGCCTCCACCGGCGGCCAGATCATGCCTCCGGTCATGGGCGCCACGGCTTTCATGATGGCCGAGCTGGCGCAGGCAAGTTACCTCAGCGTATGCAAGGCCGCCATTTTGCCCGCGGCGCTGTTTTATCTCGCGCTGTTCGCCATGATCCATTTTCGCGCGCGCAAGAGCGCGCTCGGGTACCTGGCACCGGAATTGATTCCTCCGGCGCGTCAGGTGCTGCGCAAGCTGTATTACCTCAGCCCGCTGGCGCTTCTTCTGATCATGATGCTTAATGGCCGCAGTATCACGGTATGCGCCAACGCCGCTACGCTGTGCATCTTTGTCATTTCCTTCTTCCGGAAGGAGACGCGCTTCTCCGTGCGGGGATTTTTCGACACGCTGGCGGCCACAGCCCGCAGTTCCCTGATGATTGTCGCCTGCTGCGCCTGTTCGGGCATTGTTGTCGGCGTTATCAACCATACCGGCCTCGGCTTCAAGTTCATCAACGTGATCACGTCCGTTGCCGGGAATAATCTGTTCCTGATGCTGATTATGCTGATGCTGACCGGCTTTGTGCTGGGCATGGGGATGCCCACCACGCCCGCCTATATTGTGGTGGCCACGCTGGGCGCTCCCGCGCTGATTAAAATGGGCGTCGCCCCCATCGTCGCGCACATGTTCGTGTTCTATTACGCGATTATTTCCACCATTACCCCGCCCGTGTGCGTGGCGGCCTATGCCGGGGCGGCCATTGCCGAGGCTCCGCCCATGAAGACGGGCTTTATGTCCATGAAGCTGGGCATCGTGGCGTTTATTGTGCCCATCATGTTCGTGTATCAGCCCGCGCTGCTCTGGCAGGGGGATTTTTTGACCGTGGTTCAGGCTTCCGTAACGGCTGTGATCGGAATTGTAGGCTTGTCCGCGGCCATGGAAGGCTGGCTGCTGCGCTCCTGCACCCGGGCGGAAAGGCTGATCCTGCTGGCCGGAGGGCTGACGCTGTTTTACCCCGGCAGCCTGACGGATCTGGCCGGTTGCGCCTGCATGGGCGCAGTCGCGGCCAGACAATACCTGATCAACCTTCGCACGCCTGTTCCTCCGCCGGAAGCAGCCTGCCTTTTGCCTGAAGAATAATTCCCTTTGCAATTTTTTCAGCGGCTCATGCCGCTCAGGACAAGGAGAAAGATTATGGTTATCGACGTACGCCTCCGGCCGCTGTACGGCGGATTTCTCAGACAGGTGCGGAACCCCACATCCGCCGATTTCAGCGCCCAGCTCGGCATGGTCAAGCCCGCATCGGTGCGCGAGCTCTCTGTGGAACTCATGCTGCGGGAAATGGATGAAGCCGGGGTGACGCTGGGGATCGCTCCGGGGCGCAACGGGCATTTCCGCTACAATGTGTCCAATGACGAAGTGGTGGAAACCGTGGAACATTTCAGGGGGCGCTTTGCCGGGATAGCGGGGATCAACGGGGCCGATACGGCAAAGGCCGTGGAGGAGATCGAGCGCTATGTGGTAAACGGGCCGCTCATTGGCGTGAATATGGAGCCGGGCGCCATGCCGGAGCCGTGGTATGCCGATGACCGCCGACTTTACCCCATTTACGAAACATGCGCGGAGCACAAGATTCCTGTGGTGCTCATGCTCGGCGGACGGGCGGGGCCGGATATCTCTTACAGCTCTCCGGTCATTATTTCACGTCTGGCAAAGGACTTTCCGGGGGTCAGTTTTCTGGTGTCTCATGGCGGCTGGCCGTGGGTTCAGCCCCTGCTCGGAGCCTGCTTCTGGCAACACAACATTTATATCGCCCCGGATCTGTATCTGATGAACTCGCCGGGCGCGCAGGACTATGTGGCGGCGGCCAATACCTTCATGCAGGATCGCTTTCTCTTCGGGTCTGCCTATCCGCTCATGCCCATCGGAGATTCCCTGAACAAATTCAAAACGCTGTTCAGCCCCGAAGTTCTGCCCAAGCTCCTGTACAGGAACGCCGCCAGACTGTTCAACCTCACGCTTTCCGATGAGCATTCCGCGCAGGGAAGCGCTGATTAAACCAATGTCAAAAGGCAGGAAGTCATGAAAAAGAGCATTAAGAGCATTATCTGTATGGCCCTGGGGTTGTCTCTGGCCGGAGTTTCTCCGCTTTGCGCCGCGGAGTACACTGCCGTGGACATTGCGGCTTCTCCGGCAGGCGGCGCATGGTATGTGGGGCTTGGCGCCTACGCCAAGGTTCTGAGCGACATGTACCCCGAATTTGAGGTGACGCTGTTTCCCGGAGGAGCCAACGCCAACGTGCTGCGCGTGGCCAAGGGGGCAAGCTGGATCGGCGCGACCATGCTTCCGAACATGAAGGCGGCCGCGGACGGACTGGACCCGTACAAGACTCCGATCCGCAACATCGCCGCTCTGGCCAATATTCAGGATGTAACGCGGCTGCATTTTGTCGTGCCTGCGGACAGCCCGGTCACGTCACTGCGCGAAATCGCGGAAAAGAAAATTCCCGTCCGCATGGGAACCGGAGTTGTGGGCGGCAACGCCGAACTCTTTGCCCGCTGGGTGCTGGAAGAATACGGCATAAACAAACAGCGCATCAAGGAATGGGGCGGCAGCGTCCACCATCTGAAAACCTCGGAAGCCCAGGCCATGCTGGCGGAAAATCAGCTCGACGTACACACCTGGATGGGCCCGGGGGAATCCTTTGTCTATTCCGAACTGGTCAAAACCAGGCCTATCCGCATCCTTGATGTGGATGAGGATGTTCTGGCCGCGGTGGCGGAAAAATACGGGTTGACCCCCGGTGTCATTCCCGCCTCCTTTTATGGCGGCATCATGGGGCGGGACGTCAAAACCGTGGTGTCTTCCGCCGGATTGATGGTAAACAGAGATATTCCGGATGATGCGGCCTACAAGTTTGCCCGCGCTCTGGACAAGGGCAGGCGGGATATCGCCGTTGCCTTGCCCTCCTGGGGCGACATGACGTCTGAAAACATCTGCAGGGGGCTGCCCGTTGAACTGCATCCTGGAGCGGCCCGGTACTATAAAGAGAGCGGTTGTCTCCAATAGCGCAATTTCGCGGGCCGCCGGGCTTTTTTCGGCGGCTCGCATGTATCTCATGACTCATACGCATCAAGGGAGGCGCCAATGATTTTCGACAGGGAAATGGAGGAGAGACTGCGTTCCGCGTGGCGGGATTTTCAAGCCGGCCGGCCGGTGGAGTCCGGGGCGGTGCGCCCGCTCATTCTGCGCTCATGGGAGAGATGCCGCAGCATGAATGTCGATTTTGACAATCCGGCGCGGCAGGCGCTGAATGGAAAAGAACTTGAAAAAGCTTTGGAGGAAAACAGGGAGCTTATTGAGGTTTCACACTCGATCATGGAGCGTCTGTATGAATCTCTCCGTGGAACGGGCAGTTTCATTTCTCTTTCCGACCGCGCGGGCGTGGTGCTTTTTTCACTGTGGGACAAAGCCTCCCCTTACCCCATCCCGCATATTGCCCCGGGCTACCTTGCGGCGGAAAGCAGTTCGGGCACCAATGCCATCGGCACCTGCATTGTGGAAAAGGCCCCGGTGGAAACCTTTGCCGAAGAACACTATTGTCGGGTCTTTCATAACTGGTTCTGTTCCGCCGCTCCTGTTTTTGACGCCGGAAACCGTGTGGCGGGCGTGCTCAATGTGACCTTGCCCGCGGCGGACAGGCACAGACATACGGGCGGCATGATGTCCGGCGCAACGTGCGCCATATCCGAACAGCTGCGCTTGCGCGGAATGCTGCGGGAACAGAACGCAATACTGGAAATGCTGGACGAAGGCGTGATCGTGCTGGATGATGCGGCCCGAGTGAAGCTCATGAATAATCGCGCCTGCGCCATGCTCGGGTTGAAGGCCGCTCCTGTGGGGCGCCCGCTGGAAGATGTTGTCCGCTCCCCCGATATCCTGCGCGCACTCATGGCGGAGAACGGCTTTTTCAGGGATCAGGAGGCCATGCTTCAGCTTGACGGGGGGAGCTTTCCCTGCATGTTGTCTCTGACGCATGTTCCGTCCGCGGCGATCAGAGTGGTCACGCTGCGCAGTACAAGACGCATCAAGGAATCCGTTGCCCGGGTCACGGGCGCAAAGGCGGTCTATACCTTTGATCATATTGTGGGCGAGTCTTCCGCGATGAAGGAGACGGTACGGGCGGCCCGACTCGCCGCAAGAAGCCACGCCACGACGCTGATTCTCGGGGAAAGCGGAACAGGAAAGGAGCTGTTTGCCCAGGCCATACACAACGGCGGGCCGCGCGCCGTGGGGCCGTTTGTTGTGGTCAACTGCGGGGCCTTGCCGCGCGATCTGGTTCAGTCCGAGCTGTTCGGATACGACGAGGGGGCGTTTACCGGCGCAAGCCGCCTTGGCAAACCCGGAAAGTTTGAACTGGCGGACAACGGAACCATCTTTCTGGACGAAATAGGAGAAATGCCCCTGGACGCGCAGGTTTCTCTGCTGCGTCTGCTCCAGAACGGAGAATTGTGCCGGGTAGGAGGCAAACACACGCGGCAGGTCAATGTGCGGGTTGTCGCGGCGACCAACCGGAACCTGGAAGAAGCCGTGCGCAGGCAGGAATTTCGGGAAGATCTGTTCTACCGCCTGAATGTCTTTACCCTGAATGTTCCCCCGCTGCGGGAACGGGAGGGCGATATTGAACTTCTGTGCGGCTGCTTTCTCAACAAGTTCGCCCGCTCCCTGAGGAGAACCACCCCCCGGCTGACCGAAGGTGTGTATGAACGCCTGCGCGCGTATTCCTGGCCGGGCAACGTGCGGGAGCTGGAAAATACGCTGGAACGCATGATCCATATGGCGGCGGATGCCGAGGTCATGGACGAGTCTCTTCTGCCCTCGAAAATCCTGCGCGCGCCGAATTGTTCCGGAACAGGGCGGATTGTCCGGGGCGGGCTTTTGTCCGTGCAGGAGAAGGAAACGTTGCTGCGGGCTCTGCGGGAATCCGGCGGCAATCTGCGCTCCGCCGCCCGTATTCTGGGCATCTCCCGCAGCGGCTTGTACATCAAGTTGCGGCGTTTCGGCATAGCGGCCGATGATTTCCGCTGAGGCAGGGTGAAATTTTTCCGCAAGGCCGGAGCAGCCGCCATTCTAGGCTGCTCCGGCTTCTGCGGTTAGAGGATGGCGCTACTTTATGATTCCGGTTTCCCGGTAATACCTTTCCGCGCCGGGGTGCAGCGGATACGGGAGATTTTCCGCCGCGCGCGCCGGGTCAAAGCTGCCCCATTGCGGGAATCCCTTCACGAGATCTTCGCGCCCCTCGCAGATGGCTTTGGTGATGTCGTACACCTGCTGTTCGGGCATATCGGCCCGCACGACAAGCCCGGTGATTTCCGCCACGGTGGGGATGTCCGTGCCGCCCACTCTGCCGGAATACAGGCCGCCGGGAACCGCGGAGAGCGCCATGCCGTACTTCTCGTGTACCCGGCTGCGCACATCCTCGCTGAGGGGGAGCCACTTCATCCTGATGTCTTTGGTGAGTTCCGACAGGAACCAGCTTTCGCCCGGGCCGAGCCAGATGATCATATCCACCAGCCCGTCCTTTGCCATATTGGTCATGTCGTCATAGTTGTTGAAATAAACCTGCCCTCCCCAGGACTGTATGTCTTCCCAGCCGAAGCCGTATTCCCCGAAGATCCAGCGGCCGTAAATATCGCCGCCTCCGCCCTTGAGGCCGACGGCGATGCGCAGGGGAACTTTCCTGTTTTTGATGTCCTCAATGCTGCTGACGCCCGCGTCTTCACGCACCACAAAGCTCAGCGGGGAAAAGTCGCTCCAGCTGAGCACGGAACTGAGATTGTCCACTTTCTCCCTGAACGGGGCCATGCCTTCACGGGCGGCTGTTCCCAGCGCGACCTGAAGGATGCCGATATCGGCCTGTCCCCGGCTGCACCGGATGGGATTGGCGGACGCTCCCCCGGGCAGCATGGTGATTTCCGTGCCGGGACAGGCGTCGCTGATGATCTTGCCGACAATTCCCATGCCGACATACCAACTGCCCGTCACCGGGCCGGAAATGAGGTTGAGCTTCATGGGTTCGGCGCAGGCCGGGCCGCTCAGCAGCGAGGCGGCGAGCGCGCATCCCAATGCGAATCTGATGATGTTTCTCATGTGGCGTCCTTTGGAGATGAAAGGTGAAACCTTGCGAGGTTAATCCGCAAGCTGAAGCAGCCTTGCCGCATTGTCATGCAGGGTAAGGCGCAGGGCTTCCTGTGTCAGGCCTTTGCGGCTCCATTTTTCCACACTCTGTTTCAGCCCGCCCACAGGATAGGTGCTGGCGAACAGCATGCGGTACTTGAGGTAGCCGTTGGCCGCGGTGACAAGATGTTCCGACATGGGCATGTTGTCGGTATAGAAATACACGTCGGGGCAGAGGTAGACGTTGGGGCAGAGCATGGCCATGCCCAGAGCCTTTTCGATGTTCGGCCAGGAGGCGTGGGCCACAACGATGTTGAGGTGGGGGAATGCCTGCGCCACATGCTGGATGGCGCAGGGGTCACAATAGCCGAGATCCGGCCCGACTACCGCGCTGTGCGTGATGACGGCGATAAGGCCGAGGCGTTCACAGGCTTCGCATACCCGCAGAACGCGGTTGTCATCGGCATACAGGGCCGGGACACACCAGCCGGGGTCCATGCTGATGCCTTTGAAGCCCATGTTCCCGGCTTGCTCAACCTGGGCCGGAGCGTCGTCATCCGTGGGGTCGATCCCCGCAAAGGGCAGGAAGCGATCGGGGTAGGCCAGCGCCAGCTCGCGCAGTTCCTCCGCTTCCACGTTTCCCGCTCCGGTGGAACTGTTCCTGGTGCGGCGGCCCATGACCACGCATTTGTTGACGCCCGCTTCGTCCATTTCCTTCAGAAAAAGCTCCATACTGCCCTGCTCGCAGGAGGGAACGGGGTCTCTGCCCATGCCGAAGGGCGACATTTTTAGCGGATCGGTGACGGGATTCGCCCAGCGGGGAAAGATCCCGAGCTGGAGAAAGCTCTTGTACGGAGGGCGTACCCTGAAGTCGATGACCATACGATGCTCCTGGTTAATGTTATTCAACGGGTCACAAGTGAGGGGCAAAGGGTTTCTCTGTCCGGCGCGTTCGGAGCAGTTGCAGCACGCTGACGGCAGCGAGCGCGCCGATTCCGATGAGGTCGGTTAAGGAACCGGAATCAATGAGAGCAAGCCCGCCCAGGGCGAGCAGGGGGCGTTCCCACATCCGGCAGCGGGCAATAAAATAGCCTTGCAGGCCCCCGGCCATGCCCAGTACGCCGATGATGGATGTCATGCAGGCCGTGAGCAGAGCCGCGGGTTCCCCTTGCAGCATGAGGGCGGGTTGGTACACGAACATGAAGGGAATGACAAAGGCCACGATTCCCAGCTTGACCGAAATAACGCCGGTTTTCATGGCGTTGGCTCCGGCTATGGCCGCCCCGGAGAAGGAGGCCACGCAGACGGGCGGCGTAATGGCGGAAAGAATGGCATAATAGAACACGAACATGTGCGCCGCGATGACCGGTACTCCCGCCTTGACCAGAGCGGGCGCGCCCAGGGTGGCCACAATGATGTAGGCCGGACTGGTGGGAACGCCCATCCCCAGAATCATGCTGGTGATCATCAGGCAGATCAGCAGAAGCAGCAGGTTGTCGCCCGCAATCATGGTCACGAAGCTGATGAACTTGTACCCCACGCCCGTAAGGGCGATGACCGCCACCACAATGCCCGCGCAGGCGCAGCAGGAGGAAATCATGAGCGCGTTTTTCGCGGAAAGCTCCAGCGCGCTTTTGAAGCGGGCCGGAGTAAAACGGGTTTCGGCACGGAATACGCTGAGCACGAGCACGGCGGCAATGCCGATGAACGCGCAGGAAACCACACTGCGCCCCAGGATCATCGCCGCGATCAGGGCGGCCAGCGGCAGCAGGTAATACAGACGGATCAGCACACTGCGGGCGGGCGGGATCTGATCCTCGGGCAGGCGGCCGATATTCTTGTTCACCGCCTCAAAATGGATCATGGCCAACAGGGCGAGATAATACAGAAATGAGGGCAAAAGGGCCGCTTTGGCGATTTCCAGATAGCTGGTGCCTGCCAGATCGGCCATGATGAAGGCGGCGGCTCCCATGATGGGAGGCATCATCTGGCCGCCGGTGGAGGCCACGGCTTCCACGGCTCCGGCAAAGGGGGCGGAGTAGCCCACGCGCTTCATGAGCGGAATGGTGAAAGTGCCTGTGCCGTATACATTGGCCGGGGCGGAACCGGAGATGGTGCCGAACAGGGCGGAGGCAAAAATGGAGACCTTGGCCGGGCCGCCCTGTGAACGCCGGGTGAGCAGGCAGGCCAGATCCATGAACAGTGCGCTCATGTTGGCCCGTTCAAGGAAGGCCCCGAACATGACAAAGGCGAATATCATGCCCGCCGCGGCGGCCAGCGGGACACCGTAAATGCCGTCTGTGGTAAGGAACAGTTGCTCGAGCAGATCGCTGTGCAGGATGCCGTTGTGCTTCAGGCCCGCCGGGAGGTATTGCCCGAAAAAGGCATAGAGAAGAAAGCTCAGGGAAACGATGACCAGGGGCAGGCCCGCTGTGCGCCGGGTAATTTCCAGCACGAGAATGACCGCTGAAATGCCCATGAAATAATCCATGTCGCTGACCGGGTCCACATAGCGCAGCCTGTCCAGAAGGGCGTCGTTGTTGACAACCACATAAGCGCCAATGGCCAGCGCAAGCCCGGCGAGGCAGAGATCGAGCAGCAGCATGGGGAGGGGTTCGGCCCCTTCCCGGTATTTGAACGCCGGCTTCCAGAGAAAGACCAGAACCATGACCAGAGCCAGATGGGTGGCGCGCTGGATGGGGGTGGGCAGAACGGTGAACCCGCCCGTGGAGTAGATCTGGAACAGGGTCAGCGCCACGGCGAACAGAGATGCGACCGGGGCCAGAGTCTTGCGGGAAAATTCCATAGGGGAGATCCTTCACCTGGAGTATGCAAAGGTTTTTTGGAACGCTTCAAATGCTCCCGGAGCCGGGTGGAGCAAGGTTCATCTCTGTTTTCTTCATCCGTGAGGAGCTTCACGCGGGGGCTGAAGACGCCGCGTTGCCGCTCGCCATGTACGAGCTTTCGGGCCGCCCCTCACTGGGGTGAAGCCTTGTGAGGGGCGGGAGCGCGGGAAAAGGAACGGGCCTACTTCATCCAGCCCGCTTCCCTGAAGTACCGGGCAGCGCCGGGGTGCAGAGGGAAGGCGAGATCCCGCCAGGCCGTGGCCGGGTCCATGGTCGCCCATCCGGCATTGGCAAGGGCGATATCTCCTCTCTTTTCACTGACAGCCCTGGTTATCCTGTATACGAGGTCTTCCGGCAGATCGGAACGCGCCAGCAGCTCGGCGGAGTCGGCAATGGAAACAATGCCCTCGCCTACAATACCGCCGTACATGTCCGCCGGGATGACATGCCGTTTGACGCCGTATCGTTTTTCCATTTTTGCCAGCACGTCTTCGTCCACGGAGAGCCAGGACATCTTGACGTCTTTGGAAAGCTCGACCAGAAACCACACTTCTCCGGGGCCGAGCCAGGTGATGATATCCACCTGACCGTCCTTGATCATGTTGGCCACATCATCCCAGTTATTGGTGATGACCTTGCCGCCCCAGGCTGCGATGTCCTGATAGGTGAAGCCGTAGAGGTTCAGCAGCCAGCGCGCCCATACCTCCGTGCCGCTTCCGATGGGGCCGACCGCCAGACGCACGGGCAGTTTTTTTTCTCCGATTTGCCGGAGCGACGTGTAAGCCCGGTCGGAACACGACACAATGTGCATGCGCGACACGTCCATGATGTTGAAGATTGAAGAAACGCCCTCAATCCTGTTCTTGAACGGGTCCAGGCCCTTGGCCGCGGAAACGGCAATGCTGTGCGTGGCTATGGAGATGTCGCCCTCGCCTTTTTGCAGGCGGATGGGGTTGGACAGCCCCCCGCCGGGGAGCAGGCTGATTTTGATGTCCGGATAGAGGGTGCTGATCGCTTTGCCCACGGCCCCCATGCCCACATACCAGACGCCGGACGTGGGGCCGGACAGGATTTTCACATGTTCCGCCGCCGCAGAGGGCGAAGGCAGGAAGAACAGGGCCGCTGCAAGGGCCGCGGCGCGCAGAAGGACGTGTTTCATGATGACTCCTGAATCACGGTTTTAAGGAATACACAGGGAGCCGGCTCCCGGTGCCTTTTCAATCGAGAGGAATGTCCAGCTTGAGCGCCCTGACGGCGTTTTGGTAAAGAACCTTGGGCAGAACTTCGGGTTTGAAGGGCAGTTTTTTGAAATGCTCCACGCCCGCTTCCAGCGGAATAAAAGGGTATGCCGTGCCGAACAGGAAGCGATCCTGAAGGGCGAAGTTCGCCGCGGTGACGTAATCCTGCCAGCCCGGCTGATTGAACAGGTACATATCCGGGCAGATATACACATTGGGGCGGCGGTAGGCCACAAACAGGATTTCCGTCACCCAGGGATAACCGCCGTGCGTATTGATGATGGTGAGCTTGGGAAAGTCCGCCGCGATCTGATCAATGATCATGGGCGCGCTGTAGCCGGCATCAGGGCCGTTGCCTCCGCCCGCCATGAGCAGCAGGGGGATGCCTTCCGCCTCGCATTTTTCATAAATGGGGTAAATGCGGCGGTCGTTGGGGTACATGGGCACAGGCAAGAGGCCCGGTTCTATGCCGACGCCCTTGAGCGGGCCGTTGACAACAAAGCGATCAATCTCGTCAACAGCCTTGTATTTATCGGAAGGGTCGATGCCCGCCACGCCGATGAAACGATTGGGGTAATCCTGCAATATGGCGCAGATATCTTCGTTTGAAACGTTCCCCAGGAATGCGTGGGCCCGGCGGCCCGGCACCACGCCGCAGTCTATGCCCGCCGCGTCCATTTCCTGCAACAGCAGTTCGGGAGAACGCTGTGTGGTGGAAGGAGCCTGCTCCATGCCGAAGCAGCGGCTCATTCTCGCACTGCGCTGCACGTCGCGGAACAGGCTGAGGTTCAGGAATCCCCGCGCCGGGGGACGAAGACGAAAGTCGATAATCATGGTTTCCTCCTGAAAAGGTAAAATGGTGACGGCGGGTCAGGCTCCGGCATGTTTCCGCATGTTTTTCTTCGCCATCTGGGTAATTCCGGCCAGAATGATAAAAACCATGCCGAGAGCGTCGGTTGCAAGACCGGGATAAATCAGCGTCAGGCCGCCGAGAATGAGCAGCGCGCGTTCCCACAGGGCGCAACGGGTCAGCATCCAGCCCTGCATGCCCATGGCCAGGCCGATGACGCCAATCACGGCCGTGACACAGGCAATCGCCACGGCAAGCGTGTCTCCCTGAAGCAGCAGCGCGGGCTGGTACACAAACATGAAGGGAATAATGAAGGCCACGATGCCCAGCTTGACCGAAACCAGGCCTGTTTTCATGGCATCCGCCTCGGCTATGGCCGCGCCCGCGAACGAGGCCATACATACCGGCGGAGTGATGACGGAGAGAATGGCGTAATAGAACACGAACATATGCGCCGCCACGGGGGGAACTCCCACCTTGATCAGCGCGGGCGCTCCCAGCGTGGCCACGATGATGTATGCCGGAGTGGTGGGCACCCCCATGCCCAGCACAATGCAGGTTGCGGCGAGAAAGAGCATGAGCAGAAAGAGACTGTCGCCCGCCAGCGTCGTGACCAGATTGATGAAATTATACCCGACGCCGGTGAGCGCGATGACCCCGATGACAATGCCCGCGCAGGCGCAGCAGGAAGAAATCATGAGCGCGTTGCGGGCACTCCATTCCAGCCCCTGAATCAGGCGGGCGGGCGTCATGCGGGTTTCTTTGCGGAAGTACGAGAGCAGAACCACGCACAGGGTGGCGAAGAAGGCGCAAAAGATGACGCTGCGCCCCATGAACATGACGGCAAGAAGCAGGGCAATGGGCAGCAGGTAATACAGGCGCTTGAGAACCTGACGGCGATCCGGCACCTGATCGGCGGGCAGTTTGCCCAGATCCTTGCTCAGGGCTTCAAAGTGGATCATGGTCAGCAGGGCGAGGTAGTAAAGAAACGCGGGAAGAAGCGCCGCCTTGGCAACGGCAAGGTAGCCCGCCCCGGTGAGGTCAGCCATGATGAAGGCCGCCGCGCCCATGATCGGGGGCATGATCTGCCCTCCGGTAGAGGCCACGGCTTCCACCGCGCCCGCAAAAGGAGCGGAATAACCCACGCGCTTCATAAGCGGGATGGTGAAAGTGCCCGTGCCGTATACGTTGGCCGGGGCGGAACCGGAAATGGTTCCGAACAGGGCGCTGGCGAAAATGGCCACCTTGGCCGGGCCGCCCTTTGAATTTTTCGTCAGCAGGCAGGCCAGATCCATAAAGACGCTGCTCATGCCGCTGACGTGCAGAAACGCGCCGAACATGACAAAGGCGAAGATCATCGTCGAGGCGACCGCCAGAGGCGTTCCGTAAATGCCGTCGGTCAGAAGAAAAAGCTGTTCTATAAGCTGCTCCGCGCTGACGCCGGGATGCGCCAGCCCGCCGGGGAGCTTGTCGCCCCACAGCCCGTAGGCCAGAAATGCGCCGGAAACCAGCACCAGCGACCAGCCGGATGTACGGCGTGTGGTTTCAAGAACAAGACCAATGAGAATAATCCCGTAGATCATGTCGCGCGGTGTGACGTCATCCACATAACGGATGCGGGACATGAGGCTGGTCTGCTCGGTAAACACATAGTAGGCGGAGGAAAAGGCCAGAATAACCAGAATGATATTAAGCGCCTTGAAGATGTTCTTTTTCCGGATCGGGTCATTATCCGCGTATCCGGGGGTGATCATGACAATCAGCGCCATAACGATGGAGAGATGTACGGCCCGCAGCACATGGGCGTCCAGCAGGCCGAATCCGCCGGTAAAGTAGATTTGAAAGAGCGAAAGGAATACCGCCAGTGCCGTGATTAAGTATTTGAGCAGGGATGAACAGTTTATTTGAGGCATGAAAGATTCCTCCTCAAGGGGATTCCCCTTGTTGCATTCGGCAGATAACTGTTTCAGATATAAAAATGAGAACAGGTATTGAAGGGCAATACACAGTGCGGCAAGGAGATATTGCAGAATAATACTATGTTATCTTTCTGAATCCTGAAGCAAGAACTATGCCATGTTAAGTATTTTCTTGTAAGCGGATATTTCTTCAAAGATAGAATGAAAAAGTATGAAATATATTGTTGTTTCGTGTATATAATATGGACATGTAAAAAATGGACATGTGGAAAAATCCTGCACCGAAATAATTCGGGAATGTTGCTCAAGGCGTTGTTATAGAATCATGTTGATACCATTGTGCGTGACGTGTATTTTTAATGCGGCGCGGGCGGCGTCGGCTTCGCCGGCAGGGGCGTTAACGCAAAAGCGCCCCCCGGCGCGAAGTCGGGAGCTTCGCGCCGGGAGGCGGGGGATACGCTCCAGGCCTGGAGCGCGTTACGGTAAAAGGAGTAAGGACTTGGCGCGTGCTATATCGCCAGCCCCGCGCGGCGGCCTGTTTCAATGGCATTGACGATCAGGCTGCCGCCTTCGAAACCGTTGGCGGAACCGACGCGGATGATGCGCGGCGCGCCGGGCTTGCCCTCCAGTTCGTCCATGAGGGAGTTATTGGGAGACTGCGAGGTCAGCACCATGTACGTGTCGCCCTTCACGGTGCGGGTCGCGCCGTTTTTGTCGGTCACGATCAGGCCTTCAGGGACAATGGCTTCATATTTCACGCCGCTGATGATTTCCACGTTCTTCTTTTTCAGCCAGGGCAGGAGCCGATCAAGGTAGCGGGGAGGAATACCCGCGCCGATATTTTCCGATTCCTCCAGCACGGTTACGGTGCGTCCGCGCTTGAGCAGGAAGGCGGCGCCCTGCAAGCCTTCGATGCGTCCGCCCAGAATCACCACATGCCGTCCCACGGACAGGAAAATCTTGGTGAGCTTGTGCAGCAGTTCGGGGCCGAAAAAGCGCAGGGGCAGTTTGACCTGTTTGCCCATGCGGTTCACGCCGGTGACGTTGCCGCTTTCCACGCCGGGAATACCGGGAAGGCCGTACAGGCCGCCTGTGGCGAGAATGAGCGCGTCCGGCTGTTCGGCGTGCACCATGTCCGCCGTCACGGTGGTGCCCAGGCGCAGTTTCACGCCCGCCTTTTCAAGCTGATGCTTGAAGTAGGGGACAATGGAACGGATATCCTCCACATCCGTGCCCTTGACCATACAGGCCAGGGGCAGCTTGCCGCCGAGTTCCGGGCCGCTTTCGTACAGGGTGACATTGTGCCCGCGCAGTGCGGCCACACGGGCGGCTTCCATACCGGAGGGGCCGCCGCCCACCACCATGACCTTTTTGGGCTGTTCGGCGCGGGTGACGTTTTCCGGCACGGCCAGATCGCTTTCCCGGCCGAAGGCGGGGTTCACGCGGCAGCGGCGGGGGCGGCCGGCGGGCGGATCTTCACAGGTTCCGCAGCGGGTGCAGCGGGTAATGTCGGCAATGCGTCCTTCCCGAATCTTGTTGGGGAACTCGGGGTCGGCCCAGAGCATGCGGCCAAAGGCAATGATATCGGCCTTGCCCTGTGCGATTACGGCTTCGCCCTTGACTTCATCCATGCGGCCCACGGCGATGACCGGAACCCTGACGGCCTTTTTCACCGCTTCGGCGGCGGGCACCAGCAACCCCAGCCCCCGGAAGTCGTCCATGAAGGGCTTCATGTGTTCTTCCGGTTCGGGGTAGGGCCAGTAGTCGGGCAGATAGCGGAAGGGCATGGGGCCGAAGCCGTAGCCGGACACGCTGATGTAGTCGGCTCCGGCCTTTTCCAGAATTTGCGCGGTTTGCACGGCTTCCTCAATGGTCTGGCAGCCGTTTGCGCCCCATTCCCGTCCGTTGATGCGCGCGCCGATGGGGTAATCGGGGCCGAAACGGCGGCGCAGTTCGGTGATAATTTCCACCACCAGCCGGGTGCGGTTTTCAATATTCTGGCAGCCGTACTGATCATCGCGGCGGTTCCATACCCGGCTGACGAAGCTTTCCAGATAGTAGCCGTGCGCGCAATGAACCTCGATACCGTCAAAGCCCGCCGCGTGAGCGCGTTCCGCGGCTTCAAAATACAGGCGCTTGTCTTCCTCGATTTCTTGCAGGGAAAGCCCGCGCACCGGTTTGCCCACCGGAGGCGGGCAGGGAATTTCGTCCGGCCCCAGATCGGAGGGGCCGATGGGCAGGCCTCCACCGTGGCCGGTCATGGCCGAGGCTCCGGAATGGTGAAGCTGGCACATGATCGGGCAGTCGTGGGCGTGACTGCGCTCCACGATGCGCGTGACGCCGGGCAGAAACTTGTCGTCCCACAGCGCGCCGTACAGTCCGGCGGGATGGTCGCTGCGCCAGGTAATGGCGGAGAGGATGGACATCCCCACGCCGCCTTTGGCGAGAGCTTCGTAAAAGCCGACTATCCGATCTCCGGCGGAACCGTCTTCCTCAAAGAACCATGAGGATTGCGGGGCCTTGATCATGCGGTTTTTGAGTTTGAGCCGCTTGTTGATGGCAATGGGCTCAAGCAGATGGGTAAAGTCGCTCATTCGTATCTCCTTATTAGAGCGTTTTGCGATTGAAAGTATCTGCCGGCCAGGATCCTACGTTCTGGCACGCGGGTTTCACGCCTCCGCCGGAGCCTCGCTCCGCTCGACTCCGAGAGCATTTCAATGACAAAATGCTCTAATTCCAAAAAAATGTTACTGTGCGCCGCCTTGCGGGCCGGAGGGGCTGTTCTTCATGCTTTTGCCCTCCCGCAGGGCGAACAGCGATGCAGCGAAGGCGCAGCAGAACATAACCATGAACAGGGTGAACATGTGGGTGTACTGGGGCAGAGTGTAACTGTCCTGTCCGGGAGCCTGCACTTCCATAATCCAGCCGCTGGCAAGCTGGAGCAGGGCGGAGCCGAGATAGGTGTAGATGTTGATCATGCCGGTGGCAGTGCCCACGATTTCCGGTGGAAAATCGTCCTGGATGCGGGTCAGGGCGATGCCGCCGAAGCCTCCGCAGAATATGCCGAAGGCCACGCCCCACAGCGGCAGGATTGCGGCCGGAATGACCGGGCGCGGCAACAGTAGCGGGCTGGCCAGGGCCACTGTGGCCGCGCAGGCGATGAGCAGCAGCCATGTCTTGGGCAGGCGCAGCCAGGGGGCGAGAAAGCCGATAATGGTGGGGCCGAGGGTGGAACCCAGAGCCAGGCAGAACAGCACCCCGCCCGCCGCGCCTTTGTCCAGTCCGTAGCCCTGGATGAAATACGGCCCGGCCCACAGCCCGCTCAGGGAGAAGAAGGAGCCGTACATGCAGAAAAACCAGATGGAAATCGTCCAGTAACTGCGCGTCTTCAGGATGCTGAGCATGGTTTGCTTCAGGGGAGGCGCGGGCGCTCTGTCTGCCGAAGAGACGGAAGCCCAGGAAGGCGTGAAGCCTTTTTCTTCCGGCCGGTTGCGCACCACGCGCCGAACCACGATGACCATAATTACGGTGAGCGCGGCGGCGGCCAGCATGCTTCCGCGCCAGCCCGTAATCTGGGCAAGCATCATGAGCGGCCAGGTGGCAAGCAGCATGCCGCCCGTGCCGAGGGAGAGCAGCAGCCCCGTGCACAGCGCGTGCCGCCGGGGCGGAAACCAGAACAGGATAACGCGCAGAGCGGGCACAAAGACCATGGCCATGCCCGTGCCTACCAGCATGCGCCCCAGTGTGGCCATGCCCACGGAATGCGCTCCGGCAAAGATAATGGTGCCTGCCGCGCCGATCAGCAGAAAGAGACAGATGGTACTGCGCGGCCCCCAGCGGTCGGACAGGATGCCCGCCGGGATCTGCATGAAGGCGTAAGGATAAAAGAAGGCCGAACCCATGACCGCCATGAGTCCGCCCCCGACGGAAAAATCACGCATGATGTCCACGGCGAGCGTACTGGGCGAAGTGCGGAAAAAGCTGACCAGACCGTAGCAGATGGTCAGAAGGGTGAAGATGAGCCATGCCTGGGCATTCAGGGAACGGAATTTGCGCATGAAAATATCCTCGGAAGGGCGCGGCGGAGCAGTCGCGCGGATTCCGTGCATTCCGGCGGCAAGAGGCCGGTTTTGACGGGCCGCCCGCGTCGGGGAGAGCGCCGGCGCGGGCGGGTTGCGCCTCAGTCGTGCTCAATGTTCAGCTTGAGCGCGCGAATGGCGTTTTTATACAGCAAGTTGGGCAGAACCTCGGGTTTGAAGGGCAGGGCCTTGAAGCCGTCCACGCCCTCCTTGAAGCCGATGAAGGGATATGCCGTGCCGAACACAATGCGATCCTGAAGGAAGGTGTTGGCCGCCATGACGTAATCGGCCACGCCGGGGATATTGTACATGTACATATCCGGGCAGAGGTACAGATTGGGCCGCTTGAAGGCCACAAAGCAGATCTGCTGCACCCAGGGGTAGCCGCCGTGAGTGTTGATGACGGTCATGTTCGGGAACTCGCCGCACACCCGGTCGATATGTTCGGGGTTGCTGTGGCTGAGATCCGGGCCGTTGCCGCCTCCGCCCATAAGCAGCACCGGAATGCCGTGCCGCTCGCAGTATTCGTAAATGGGGTAGATGCGGCGGTCATCGCAGTACATGGGGTTGGGGAGCACGCCGGGTTCCATGCCCACGGCGGCCAGCGGGCCGTTGACCACCACGCGCTCGATTTCATCAATGGCCTTGCCCGGCACGGTGGGGTCAATGCCCGCCACGCCGATGAACTTGTCCGGGTATTGCCTGACAATGTCCACAATATCGTCGTTGGGCACATTGCCCATGAAGGGGTTGGCCTGCCTGCCGGGAACCACGCCCATGGTCACGCCGCCCTCCTCCATTTCCTTCAGCATGAGTTCCATGTTTCCCTGCTTTGCGGAAGGAGGCGGGGTCATACCGAGGTTGCCGCTCCAGCGGGCGATGCGATCCTGATTGCGGAAGATGTGCATGTTGAGAAAGCCGCGCGTGGCGGGCCGGAGCCTGAAGTCGATAATCATGTCATGCCTCACGTTTAGAGCGTTTTGTGATTGAAAATATCTGCCGGCCAGACCCCATGTTCTGACCCGCAGGTTTCACGCCTGAAGCCGGAGCTTGCTCTGCTGTCCATGCCTGTACGCCCTGCGGGCCGCCCGTTGGGTGGCAACGCCGCAAGTGAATTGCGACTACTCCGGCGTCGCGAAGGAGTCTCGCCTTGCTCAACTCCATAGAGCATTTTCAAAACGAAAATGCTCTAGAAGTTTTCTTCTCATTTAACCGACGGAGCGCGGTTAACGGCTGCTTTTCACAGCGCCGCGCCCGCGGCCAGGCCGCTTTCCACGGCATTGAGGATTTTTGCCACATGCTCGCAGTCGCCGATGCTGGTAAAGGCGATCCCCGCCGTGCGCAGAGCGTCGGCCAGGCGCGTTTCCGGTCTGTATCCAACGGCCGTTACCAGGGTGTCAAAGGCGGGGAGCGTCCGTTCTTCGCCGTCCGGCGTTTTCACGGTGACAATGCCCTTGTCGTCGATATGCAGAACCTGTGTGCCGGTCAGCAGGGTTACGCCGTAGTTTTTCAGGCGCGGCATCATATAGCGCCGCGTGCGGCCTTCCATGTCTCTGGCGACTTCGGGAAGCATTTCCAGCACCGTCACCGCGCTCCCGCGCCCGGCGATAAATTCCGCAGTCTCGCAGCCGATGAGGCCGCCGCCGATAATCAGCACGCGCGGGCCCGGCGTTACTTCGCCGGAGAGGATTTTGTCAGCCGTCACCGCATTGGGCGCCGCCTTGCAGAAGCCGGGGAAGACCGGCACACTGCCCGTGGCGAGGATCACCGCGTCCGCCTGCGCCGCGCGTACACTGGCCGCGTCGGCTTCGCAGTTCAGGCGGATATTCACTCCCGCCTCCCGCATCGCGCGCTCAAGGCAGGGCGTGAACATGTCGAGATCCTGCTTGAAGGGCGGCCGTGCCGCGAGAGCCAGCAGCCCGCCCAGGCGGCCGCTTTTTTCACGCAGTTCAACATGATGCCCGCGCCGGGCCGCGACGAGCGCAGCCTGCATGCCTGCCGCCCCGCCGCCGATGACCAGAATATTTTTGGGTGCTTTGACGCGGCCAAGGTCATACATGCCCTCGCGTCCGGTCAGAGGATTGAGCGCGCAGCCCACGCCCGTGCCGCGCGCGGAACCGCCCACGCAGCCATCGTTGCAGCCCACACAGCGGATGATGGTTTCGGCCCGCCCCGCGGCGGCCTTGTTCGGCAGATCCGGGTCGGCGATGAGCGCGCGGCCCATGGCCGCGAGGTCGGCGTCGCCGCGCTGGAGAATCTCTTCAGCCACCTGTTCATCCGTGATCCGGTTCACGGCGATGACGGGCACGCGCGTTTCAACGCCGTCTTTCACCGCGCGGGCCACATCGGAGAGCCAGCCCTTGTCCACGCAGGAGGGCGGAGACACCATAAAATTGGTTTCGCGCAGCCCCACGGAAACATGTATCCAGGAAATACCCTCATCGGCCAGACGCCGGGCGAAGGCCACTCCTTCCTCACGTTTCAGGCCGTTGGCGATGCCGACTTCCTCCAGGCGTTCTTCCACGCTGAGGCGGTAGCCCACGGGGAAATCCGGGCCGACATACTCGCGCACTCTGCGCAGCACTTCGAGCGGAAAACGCATGCGTTTTTCCGGTGAGCCGCCGTATTCGTCATCGCGGCGATTGGTGAACGGAGAGAGAAACTGGCTGAGCAAATAACCGTGCGCGCCGTGCAGTTCCACGGAATCGAACCCGGCCTGTTTGGCCCGCAGCGCAGCCTTGCCCCAGCATTCGGCCAGTTCGGCCAGATCGGATCTGGTCAGGATGCGCGTGTCATTATACGCCGTAACACCCGGCACATAGGAGACAATCGGGACAGCGTGGCCCGTGGCCTGCGCGCTGGCCGCGCGTCCGGTATGCGCGAGCTGGATGGAGGAACGCGCGCCGTGCCTGCGGATACGTTCCGCCAGTTCCGCAAAGGCGGGAATGCGCGAATCGTCCGTCAGGCGCAACCAGCGTGGGGTGGGGGAACCCGCGTCGTGAATGCAGCAGGCTTCCACAATCACCAGCCCCGCGCCGCCCCTGGCGCGCGCTTCGTAATAGGCCAGCATGCGTTCAGTGATTTCTCCCGCGCCGGGCGAGGCGAATTTGGTGGACATGGGCGGGAAGACGATGCGGTTTCTGAGCCGCATGGAGCCAAGGCTGATCGGCGTATTCCAGAGAGGGGTGCTCATGAGTGCTCCGGGGAAGTTGCGATAATTCTCAAGCTGTTTACCAGTGAAATGCTCCAGCGGCGCGAACGCGGCACGCTGTGCCGGCGCAAACTCTTGCAACGACCATGCCAAGAATGGGTGCATGGTAATATGTTGTATTTATTTCAAATATAGATAATAACAAGGTGTTCTGTCCAAAAAATGCGCATGTCATATATGGACATGTCCACGATGCGCGTAGTATATGGACAATGACAGGGACCCAGGGAAAGGGAGTATGCAGCATGCTGGAAGAGGGAAATTTTGTGTCGGAAATGCTCAAGGAGTGGGAGCGCTTTCAGCGGGGGGAAGCCGTGGACGCCGGAGTTGTGCGTCCGGTCATACTCCGTTCATGGGAGCGCTGCCGCGCCCTGGGGCTTGACCCGGACAGAGTGGCGCGGCCCGCGCTGACGGCAGACGCCATGCGCGAGCTGCAGAAGCAGAAGGCCGAACTGATCGAAGTGGCGGGCAGTATCATGCAGCGCCTGTATGAACCTGTCAGCACATCACGCAGCTTTATTACCCTGTCCGACGCGAACGGCGTGGTGCTGCATGCGCTGTGGAACTCCACCGCCGGATATTCCGTCCCTCATCTGGCGCCGGGCAACATCGCGGCGGAGAATTCGTCCGGCACCAATGCCATTGCCATTTGTCTGGTAGAGAAAAAAGCCGTGGAAACGCGCGGAGCGGAGCATTTCTGCCGCTCCCTGCACAACTGGTTTTGTTCCGCCGCGCCTGTCTGGCACAAAGGACGGCTGGAAGGGGTGCTCAATGTCACCCTTCCGGCGGATTCCTTTCATCACCATACCCGCGGCATGATGGAAACGGCCAGTTATGCCGTTTCCGAGCAGTTGCGTCTGCGTGAGCTGCTTCGTGAACAGAAGGCCACATTGGAGATGCTGGACGAAGGGGTTATCGTGCTGGATGACGACGGGCATATCAGAACGATGAACGAAAAGGCCAGGAGCATGCTGGGCGTGCGACGGGATGACACGGCCCCCGGAGCGATACAGGACCTCATCTTTTCCCGCGACATTTTGCGGGCCATTCTTTCGGAAACGGCTTCCTTCCGCGATCAGGAGGCCTTTCTTTCCCTCAGGGGCGGCTCTTTGCACTGCGTACTTTCCCTGACCAGAGTGGAGGACGGCAGAGGACGTGTGCTCACCATGCGCGGCAGCCGCCGCCTCAAGGAGGCCGCCGCGCGCTTTACCGGTGCCAAGGCGGTCTATACCTTTGATCATATCATCGGCCATGCCCCTGCCTTGCAGGAAGTGATTCGCATGGCCCGGGTTGCCGCGCAGAGCGATGTGACCACCCTGATTCTCGGCGAGAGCGGCACAGGCAAGGAATTGTTCGCCCAGGCCGTGCACAATGCCGGAAGCCGGGCCACAGCCCCTTTCGTCGTCGTGAATTGCGGCGCGCTGCCGCGCGAACTGGTACAGAGCGAATTGTTCGGGTACGACGAAGGCTCGTTCACCGGGGCGAGCCGTCTGGGCAAGCCGGGCAAGTTCGAGCTGGCGGACAACGGCACTATCTTTCTCGACGAAATAGGCGAAATGCCTTTGGCCGCGCAAGTCTCCCTGTTGCGCCTGCTTCAGAATGGAGAAGTTACCCGCGTAGGCGGCAAGAATACCCGCCACGTCAATGTGCGGGTTATCGCGGCTACCAACCGTAATCTGGAAGAAGCCATTCGGCAGAATGCCTTTCGTGAGGATTTGTTTTACCGCCTCAACGTGTTTACGCTCAATGTGCCGCCCCTGCGCGAACGCCGGAGCGATATCGAAGCGCTGGTTCGGCATTTTTTGTCGCGTTTTGCCGCAAACTCGGGAAAGCCGTTGCCGCGCACAAGCGACAGGGTTATGGAACTGCTCATGGGCTATGACTGGCCGGGCAATGTCCGTGAACTGGAAAACACCATGGAGCGCATGACGCACATGGCCCAGGGCGGTATGCTGGATGTGGAGCTGGTGCCCGCGAATATTCTGGCCGGGGGACAGGGCAATATGGCTTGCGGGCGCGCCCGGGGCCTGCTTTCTCTGCAGGAAAAGGAAATTCTGCTCCGCGCGTTGCGCGGCAACGGCGGCAATTTGCGCGCGGCCGCGCGCGAGCTGGGCATTTCGCGCAGCGGGCTGTATGTCAAGCTGAAACGTTTCGGCATCTCGCCGGATGCATGCAGGGCGGATGTAGAATAGTGCTGAAACTCTCCTTGACCGCCGGAGGCGCGAGCGAGCCAGCCGTGGGCACATGATGCCTTTCGCCCGTGTGGAACACAGGCGCCTTGCCGCGCCATAAAAAAACTCCGCCCTCTGGGTGGGAGCGGAGTTTTTTTATGGCGCGTATGAGGGGAAGGGCCTACTTCATGTATCCCTTTTCCCGGTAATATTTTTCCGCGCCGGGGTGCAGGGGGTACGGCATATCGTTCCATGCTGTTTCAGGCGTGAAGGTGTCCCATTGCGGGCAGGCGGTGATGATGTCCTCACGCCCTTCGCACAGGAGTCTGGTGAGTTCGTATGCCGTGGCCTCGCTCATGTCCTCGCGCACGATGATGCTCATCCAGGTGCCTACAGTGGGCGTGTTCCGCTCCATCATGCCCTTGAACATGGCGGCCGGGAATTCGCCGGTGTACAGCATGTATTTTTCTTTTACCGCCCTGGCCACGTCTTCGTTGACAGGGAGCCAGCGCAGTTTGACATTGGAGGCCAGTTCGGTAAAGAACCAGGCCTCGCCGGGGCCGAGCCAGACCACCATGTCTACCTGACCGTCCTTGGCCATGTCCGCGACGTCGCCGAAGTTGTTGTTGTAGATTTTGCCGCCCCAGTCCTTGATATCGTCAAAGGTGATGCCGTATTCGTTCAATACCCATTCGAACGCCAGCTGCGTGCCGGAACCGCGCGGGCCGGGGCCGACCCGCAGAGGGATCTTCTTTTCCTTGATCTGTTCAAACGAGGTAATGCCGGAGTCGGCGCGCACCACCACATTGAGCAGGGCTTCCGTGCGCAGATTGGCCACGGATGCGATGTTGCCCACGGGCTTCTTGAACGGGGCGACGCCTTCAAAGGCTGTTTTGCTGATGCACACCGTTTCGGCGGAAACGTCCACTTCCCGGCTCTGCATGCGCATGGGATTGGATACGTCGCTGCCGGGAATGAGGTTGACGTTTGCGTCCGGGTGGGCATTGGTGATCAGCTTGCACAGCGCGCCAAGCGCGACATAGCTGGTTCCGGCCACCGGCCCCGCGGCCACCGTGAGCTTGAGCGGCTCGGCAGAGGCCCACTGTGGCATGCCGATGAGGGCAAAGCCGAGCAGAAGGGACAGGGAAAGTTTTTTCATAATGCGAACTCCTTGTGTTATACCCCGGAGGGCGTTCCGATATGTTCCGGCGCGCGCCGGATACCCGGGTCACGTGTTCCGGACGGCTCTGGAAAGCGGACGGCGGCGTAAAAGCTGAAGCAGCGTGACCACCGCCAGCAGGGCGAAGCCCACGAGGTCGGTCATCGTGCCCGGATAAATCAGGGTCAGGCCTCCCAGCATGAGCACGGGGCGTTCCCACGGTTTGCACCCGACCAGCAGCCAGCCCTGCATGGCCCCGCCGATGCCGATAACGCCGATGATCGCCGTAACCGTGGCCACGGCCACTTCCGCCATGCCGCCCTGCCACAGCAGGGCGGGCTGGTATACGAACATAAAGGGGATGATGAAGGCCACAATGGCCAGCTTGACGGAAACAAAGCCGGTGCGCATGGGGTCGGATTCCGCGATGGAAGCTCCGGCAAAGGCCGTGACGCATACGGGGGGAGTGATCACTGAGAGGATGGCGTAATAGAACACGAAAAGATGGGAGGCGATCATGGGCACGCCCGCCTTGATCAGGGCCGGAGCGCCAAGGGTCGCCACAATGACATAGGCCGGAGCCGTGGGCACGCCCATGCCCAGGATGATGCAGGTCACAGCCAGGAAGAGCATGAGCAGGAAGAGATTGTTTCCCGCCAGATCCGTGATCAGGCTGATGAATTTGAAGCCGATGCCGGTGATGGTGATCACTCCCACAATGATGCCCGCCGCCGCGCAGCAGGAGGAAATCATCAGGGCGTTGCGCGCCGAGATATTCATGGCGTCAAGGATCGCGCGGGGGCCCATGCGGGTTTCCTTGCGGAACAGGGAGAGGATGAAGATGGACAGCGTGGCGATGAACGCCGATCCGATCACACTGCGTCCCATCCACAGCGCCAGAATAAGAATGAGGATCGGGCCCAGATAGTACATGCGGGCGAGTACCGACTTTGCGCTGGGCACCAGTTCGGGCGGCAGATAGCCGAGGTCGTTTTTCAGCGCCTCAAGGTGGATCATGGTCAGCAGGGCCAGATAATAGAGCAGGGCGGGCAGTACGGCGGCGGTGGCGATGGGCAGGTAGCCCAGCCCCGTCAGATCCGCCATGATGAAGGCCGCCGCGCCCATGACCGGGGGCATGATCTGGCCTCCGGTGGAGGCCACGGCTTCCACCGCGCCGGCAAAAGCGGGCTTGTAGCCGACCTTTTTCATCAGCGGGATAGTGAAGATGCCCGTGCTGTACACGTTGGCCGGGGAGGATCCGGAAATCGTGCCGAACAGGGCGGAGGCGAAAATGGCAACCTTGGCCGGGCCGCCGCGCGATTTTCTGGTCAGCAGGCAGGCCAGATCCATGAACAGGCTGCTTATGTTGCTGCGTTCAAGGAATGCGCCGAACATGATGAACGCAAAAATCATCGTCGCGCCTACGGCCAGGCAGGAACCGTAAATGCCGTCCTGAAGCAGAAACTGCATTTCCACCAGACGTTCGTAAGAAATGCCGTTATGCCCGATGGAGGAAGGCAGGTACTGGCCGAAGAGAGCATAAAGCAGAAATACCGAGCATACGATGACCAGCGGTAGCCCTGACGTGCGCCGCGTGATCTCCAGCACCAGCAGCATGGTGGCCGTACCGAAGAAGAGATCCATGCCGGTCACGTCATCCACATAGCGGATGCGCTCCAGCAGGTTGTCCAGTTCATACATGAAGTAGAAGGCCGTGGCCGCGGCAATGGCGCAGAACAGCAGATCCAGCGCCAGCAGAGGCCAGGGTTCCGGTTGCTTCCTGTACTTGCTGGAAATGGGGATGAGCAGAAACACCAGTACCATGACGATGGAAAGGTGTATGCCGCGCAGCAACGGCGTATCAATGACGAAGAAGCCGCCCGTGAACAGGATCTGGAACAGGGTAAGGCCGACGCCAATGGCATATGCCAGCGGCTTCAGCCGCGAGCGGTCAATATACCACATGAAAACCCCCTTGGTGAAAGAACTGAACCTTGCTCTGCAAAAGTCGTGCAAAAAGAAACGAGGCCGACACCGTGGTATTTCATGAAGGTATTATCCGTAACAGACATTTTGTGCGTCTATATACTAAGCATGTGTATGTCTAAATGTCTTTTTTGTTTACACAGAGAGCTCTGAGACAAAAAATCCCCTCCCGCCGTCCGGCGGGAGGGGATTGGAAGAGGCAAGGCGCGTCAGGGCGCTACTTGATATAGCCCATTTCGCGGTAATACTTTTCCGCGCCGGGGTGCAGGGGCAGGGCAAGGCCTTCGGCGGCCTTTTCCGGGGTGAACGTGCTCCAGTACGGGCTGGCGATCACGATGTCGTCGCGCTTTTCGCAGATGGCCTTGACCATTCTGTAGACCAGATCTTCCGGGACATTTTTGTTGACCATGAGTTCGGTGCTTGCGTCCACGGTAACGATGTCATGTCCGAACTTGCCGTTATAGAACGTGGCGGGAATGGTGCCCTTCAGCAGGCCGTACTTCTTGTTCACCGCCTCGATGATGTTTTCGTCCACGGGCAGGATGTCCAGATCCACGCTGTTCATCATATCCTGAATGATAAAGGCTTCGCCGGGTCCGATCCACAGGAGCATGTCAAGCTGGCCGTCCTTCATCATGGCGGCGGCATCGTTGGTGGAAGGCGTGTAGATTTTGCCGCCCCAGTCGGTAATGTCCTTCTGGCTGATGCCGTATTCTTCCAGAATCCATCTGCCGAACAGATAGGAGTTGCCCGCCGTATGGCTCATGGATATGCGGATGGGCATCTTCTTGTCCTTGATCTGCTGCAGGCTCGTGATGCCGGACTTCTTGTTCACCACAAAGTGCATGCGGGTGGAGTCATGCAGGTTGAGCATGCTCTGGAGATTTTCAGCGGGCTTCTTGAACGGTTCGATGCCCTTTCCGGCCGCGACGATCACAGAGTGCGCGGCAATGCCGAAATCGCTGCGCCCGGTGTCCACATGCAGAGGATTGGCCAGCCCGCCGCCGGGGAAGATGGCCACGTCAATGTCGGGGCAGGCGGACTGGATGGCTTTGCCCATGGCGCCCATGCCCACATACCATGCGCCGCCCGCCGGGGAGGCCGCGGCCTTCATTTCATGAAACTCCGCCGCAAGAGCGGGTGAGGAGGAGATGCCCAGCGCCGCGAGAGCGAAGGCCAGATGTCTGACAAGTCTGTTCATGGTGAGCTTCCTTGTGGTTAAGGGTTATGCCTGTTCGGGCAGATCGAGCTTGAGCACTTTGGCCGCGTTTTTCCACAGCAGTTTGGGCAGAACTTCGGGTTTGAACAGCTTCTTGAAGTGATCCACACAGTCCACGATGGGCATCAGCGGATAGGCCGAGCCGTAGAGGAAGCGATCCTGCATGAAGTTGTTCGCGGCCATGATGTAGTCCGCCGCACCGCTGCAGTTGAACAGATACATGTCCGGGCAGAGGTAGATGTTCTTCTGGAAGAAGCATACCCCCAGAATCTGCTGTACCCAGGGCCAGCCGCCGTGGGAAATGATGAAGTTGGTCTTGGGGAAATCGGCGGCGATGCGGTTGATGATTTTCGGATCACTGTAGGTGACGTCCGGCCCGGCCCGGCCTCCCAGCATCAGGATCACCGGGATCTGGTGCTTTTCGCACTTTTCGTAGATGGGGTAGATGCGCGGGTCATCGGCGTACATGGGGCGATCCAGCGCGCCGGGTTCCATACACACGCCCTTGAGCGGGCCGTTGACCACGGTGCGCTCGATTTCGTCCAGTGCTTCCTCTTTTTTAGAGGCGTTGAGGCCCGCCGTGCCCACGAAGCGGCCGGGAAAATCGTCCAGCAGCTTGATGATGTCGTCGTTGGCGATGGTGCCCTTGAAGTGGCCGTTACGGCCGGGGATAACGCCCATGGTCACGCCCGCGGCGTCCATTTCCTGAAGCATCAGCTCGGGGGATTTTTGCGCCACCGAAGGGGCCTGCTTCAGTGAGAAGCATTCCGTCAGTTTGGCGGTACGTTCGACATTGTCGTACACCCCGATGTTCAGGAAACCGCGCGCCGGGGGGCGCATGCGAAAGTCAATAATCATAGGGAGCTCCTTTGGTTATGGTTGTATCCCGTGAATGGTTCGCCGGAGCGGCAGCTCAGGCCGCCTGGCCGGAGAGCGGGCCGTATTTGCCGCTGCGCTTCTTGGCGAGCTGGATGGCCAGTGCCAGACCAAGCAGGCCGAAGCCGATGAAGTCGGTCATCAGCCCCGGGTAGATGAGCGTAAGGCCGCCGCCGATGAAGATCAGACGTTCAAGCGGAGAGGCCGCGCACAGCAGCCAGCCCTGCATGCCCGCCGCCAGGCCGATAACCCCCACAAGAGCGGTGCAGGCCGCCCACAGGATTTCTCCGGTCGCGCCGATACCCAGCAGGGCGGGCTGGTACACGAACATGTAGGGCACGATGAAGGCCACAATGCCCAGCTTGAACGCCGTGAAGCCCGTGTCCATGGCCTTGCTGCCCGCGATGGCCGCGCCCGCGAAGGCCGCCACGCACACCGGCGGAGTGATGAAAGACAAGATGGCGTAGTAGAACACGAACATATGGGCCACAATGGGGGCGGCTCCGGCCTTGATCAGCGCGGGCGCGCCAAGCGTGGCCACCACGATGTAGGCGGGGGTTGTGGGCACGCCCATGCCCAGCACAAAGCTGGTGAGCATGAGGTAGACCATGAGCAGGAACAGGCTGTTTCCGGCCAGAATGGTGATCAGATTGATGAACTTGTACCCGATGCCCGTGAGAGAAAGCACGCCGATGATGATGCCTGAACAGGCGCAGCAGGCGGACACCATGAGCGCGCTGCGGGAAGAGGCCACCAGCGCGTCCAGGAAGGATTTGAAGGTAAAGCGCGTTTCCGCCTTGAACATGGCCAGAATCACGGCGGAAAGCGTGGCGATATTGGCGCAGAATACCACGTTGCGGCCCATGGCCAGCAGGGCGATCAGCACGCCGATGGGAAGAAGGTAATAAAGACGCCGGACAACGCTTTTCGCTTCGGGAATCAGTTCGGCGGGGGTGCGCCCCAGGTTGCGCTTGACGGCTTCCAGATGAATCATGGTCAGCAGCGCAAGGTAGTACATGATGGCGGGCAACAGCGCGGCCTTGGCCACATTGAGGTAGCCCGCGCCGGAAAGATCGGCCATGAGAAAGGCCGCCGTGCCCATGACCGGGGGCATGAGCTGGCCGCCCGTGGAGGCCACGGCTTCCACCGCCCCGGCAAAGGCCGGACGGTACCCCACCTTTTTCATCAGCGGGATGGTGAAGATGCCCGTACCGTATACGTTGGCTGAGGCGGAACCGGAAATGGTGCCGAACAGGGCAGAGGCGAAGATGGCGACCTTGGCCGGGCCGCCCTGTGAATTTTTGGTCAGCAGGCAGGCCAGATCCATGAAAATGGAACTCATCTTGGAACGTTCAAGAAAGGCCCCGAACATGATGAACCCGAACAGGGTGGTGGTGGCCGTACCGATGGGGATACCGTACACGCCCTCATTCAGAAGAAAGAGGTGCTCTACGATGACGTCAAAGCTGAACCCGGTGTGCTTGACCGCACGGGGCAGCATGTCGCCGAAGAAGGCATACAGCAGCAGGGTTCCCGCCACGACAACCAGCGCCCAGCCTGTGGTGCGGCGGGTGATTTCCAGCACCAGCAGTACAGTGACGCAGGCGAAGAACTTGTCCCACGCCGTCACGTCGTCGATATAGCGCATGCGGGTGGTGATTTCCGTAAGGTGCATGGCGAAATAGACCGCTGTGGCAATAGCCAGCGCGGCGCAACACAGATCGACCAGAATGGCGATCCGGCTCTCCTGTTTGCCTTCGGGCAGTTTTCTGCCCGGGACATAAAGGAAGATAAGCGCGGTGATAAAGGCGACATAGGCGACCCGCATCATGGAACCGTCCAGCACGCCAAACCCGGTGGTGAACCAGATCTGGAACAGCGCCAGCGCAAGACCGAGCAGCCAGGCAATGGGTTTTATTCCCTGCCGGGATAATGCAAGTGTCATGTGATGATACCTCGTTGAAAGGGCTGACCCCGGTTGAATGTTGCCTCCCCGCGCGGGACGGGCTGTACGGCGCGCCGTTCCCGGGAGACGCTGGTATTATTTTGCAAAATACGGGCCACGGGGCGGGGGATTTGCGCGAGGCTCGCAAGCCCTGCGAGCGGCTGTATGGCGGGCGGGAATGCTTTTTTTATGGAGAAGAGATGTGTACATAATTTGGTCATAGGTGTGGACATGTCCAAATTATAAACATAAAAACGACTAAAAGTTTAGACTGGATATTGCACAAACAGAGTCGGAAAAGGGAGTTCCGGGCTTGCCTGCGTTGTTCCTTTGGGCGTGTTCCGTAAAGAAGGGTGTCCCGGACGCTTGGGACAGCCCGGACGGCTTTGAATTGCCCAACCTTGTGTGAAACCACATTTTGGGGATGCAAGCATTCCGGCATCGTGCCATACTGAATATTTCGTATTTACTGATCTTCCAAATTTTTACTAAACAATGTTTAGCAAAACTGGTACACTGCAT